>CAMLMF010000218.1 GCA_946480995.1 uncultured Bdellovibrio sp.
CAATGACAGTCCTTGAAAAAGATCTGCATTGTTATTACTGCGGTTTGCCAGATCATGAAGACGATCTGCGATCACCAACTTTTTAAAAGCCCCTAAAGAGATTAAAAACACACCTTCGAAGGCCCATTGAGTGTTAAATACCTTCGCAGCTTTTATCTGTGGCAATAAATTCTTTAAACGTTCAATCGGCCCCATCACCGTGCAGGGAAAGAAGCCGGAGAACAAATAAAAGTCTTTAAAGCTTCGCACGGGTTGTTGTTCTTGGCGTAAAACTTCTAAAAAATATCCCAAGTTCACGAAGGTGTAATAAGAAACACCCAACGGAATTAAGTAACCGGGCACTACCGCGGCCTGCCACTTATGGATGAATACAAAAAGGAAATTGAACACCACCACGCCCAGGGCAAGTACGACCGAAGTTTTTTTGGATTTTTCCAATTTCAGTGCGGCTGCGTAATTCACTGTCACAGACAGCAGGTGTAAAAAAAAGAAGCGCCAATCAAAAAAAAGGAATAAAGACCCATTCCCGATTAAAATCAAATACTGGCGATATCTATCGGGCAAACACCAATAAACATAAACGAAAACTAAAGCCAGGGCTGACAAATAAAACGTCGTCATAATTCTTCTATGAAATATTCTTTAGCGGGCTCAAAACTTAAAAAATTCATCGGACTGAACGCAGCCCCATAAGAGCCACAGTTTTCAAAAACAACCCAATCCCCTCGCTGTAATTTGGGAAGTTGCACATCCACGCCCAAGGTATCCAAGGCATAACAGCTCGGTCCCACCAGGGTGACAGTTTCAAGGGTGGACTGTGGCTGTCTTTGTAAAACTTGAGTCTTATAGTTTTTGCGTAACAATTGCCCCACTCCACAGACTGCCATGTTGTGACTAAATCCACCGGCCAGAACAACAAACTTTTTTCCTTGAGATTCTTTCGTATAAAGAACCTGTGCGGCATACAGTCCGGCTGGTCCGACGATAAACCTTCCTGATTCAACAAAAAACTTTGCCGCCTTTAAAACAGGTTCACTCTGGGCCCGGGCTAAGATTTGCGCTAATGCAGATTTTAATGAAGTTATATCCAGGGCGGACTGCCCCTCGTAATAAGGAATGCCAAAGCCTCCGCCAATATTGACCATTGTCAGAGGCTCACTAAGATGCTGGCTCACCCGCAGCACAGTATCCATGGTCGCTGCAAAATTTTGTGCCAGAATCTGGCCGTTTAAAATTTGCGAATGCGAAAAGATGTGCAGACCGACCAACTTCACGTGGCTGCATTTTTTCAGAATAATGAAAAACTCTGGCGCCTGATCCTCATCCACACCAAACTGAGAACTTTGCTTATGCAGACTCCTACCCAGCGACGACAAAGTGATTTCTGGATTTACACGCAAAGAAACAGAAGTCGTGGTTTTAAGTTCACTAGAAATCTGATTTATCAACAAAAGCTCTTCAACGGACTCAACGACAATGCTGGCAATTTTGATTTGAATCGCCAAACGCAAAGCTTCTTCCGACTTCCCGGGGCCAGTGAACTCTATATCTGTCGGACTAAATGACGCCCGCAATGCGGCCTTAAGCTCATTGAGCGACGCCACATCTGCGGCCACACCCTGCGCTTGCAACACTTTCAGTAAGCGCTCATTGGCATTCGCCTTCAGTGAATAAAAGACTCCCATCTCTTGGGGAAGTGACTCTTTTAAAGTCTTCACTTGCGCCTGCAAAGCTTCTTCCGAATACAGATATCCAGGTCCTGGCAGTGTTTGCAACTTTTGATAACTCAGGTTTTTCAAGTCAAGACCTCCGCTTTCAGAATGTGCTTTAGCTGCATGCGATCCACTTTATGACTGACCGTTTGAGGAAACTGAGGAAGCACCAGGACCTTATCGGGTATTTTGAAATAGGACAGCCGCTGTTGCACCTGACTTAAAAGATCTTCCCCTGTGGCGTTTGCATTAGCCTTCAGTTCAACGAAAACCCCTAAGTAATATTGTCGCCAGTCTTCAATCGGTGCTTCAACACATACTGCGACCGCTTCGTGGACAGCTTCAAGACTTTTAAAAACATTTTCAACTTCTGACAGATGAAAGCGCTGCTCAAAGCGTTTGATAACATCATCCCGACGGCCTTTTAAAAAAATCTTGCCGTTGTCATCCACTTCCACCAGATCTTTGGTGAAAACGCCCCCATCAGCATTCAACGCCTGCATGGAAGACTCTGGCTGAAATAAATAACCCAGCATGGCCGTGTTACCGTAGTGAATCAGCTCCCCTTCAGGTGTCACCTCAAAACGCACTCCAGAAATGGTTCTGCCCAGGTCGGCCGATTCGGAGTCATTGACAAAAGTACGAAATGTTTCCGTCTGCCCATAGGTCTTAAAAATTTTAACACCAGGAAAAATACGCCGCAGCTTCTGTTCATGCAGGCGACTTAAAGTTCCACCCGAAATGGTTAAATAGCGCAAGTTTGTCGACACGGGTTCAGAATGGCTTTTTAAAAAATCAATCCACACCAAGGGCGTAGCCGTCACGCCAACGGCCTGGGAATTCTGCAAAGTCTGCAAAAATGGCGAAACCGATCGGCTTTTAATATATAAAGTGGATCCCAAGTACAAAGTGCAAAGAACTTGATTCAAACCAAGATCATGGGAAAAAGACAGACAGTTTAAAACTGTGTCTTCAGGAACCAATGAAAAATCCGCAACCTCTGTCATCGTTCTTTGCCATAAATTTTCAGCCGAAATCATCACGGCCTTAGCATCGCCAGAGGAACCCGAAGTGTGCAACAGCCACCGCAAAGATGCGGGCGTTGCTTGCGCGGAAACCGAATTAAGAAAAAAAATCTCTACAGGAAAGGGCGAACTCAACACCGCAGAAATGTCCTGCGCAGACTCCCCCGCCGCGCCATTCAGACGCCGACTGGAAATAATCACTTGAGGTTTAACTTGCTCAACCACCGTGCGCAATTCTTGCTCTGAGATTTTTGGGTCCAAGAAAAGCCCGACAGCTTCACAACAAAGCAGACTGCTTAAAACCGCCGCGGACGTAGCACAGCGCGGAAGAATCACCAGCACACGAGGAGACTTATCCACATCTTTATCAACAAATATTGATTTAATGCGATCCGCTATCTGAGTTAATTCTTTATAGGAAAGCGTATTCGTTTCATCGACAAAAGCTTTTTTGTCAGGATGATTTTGCGCACTTAGAAAGAGACACTCTTTCCAAGACTTCATAGGGTTCCCACTTTACCCTTTACAAAATTTTCGATAGCGACGATATCTCGAAAGTTTTTCTCTGCAAGATCAGAAACCTGAATATGAATAGAGAACGCTTTTTCTATATGCGCCACCAAAGTATAAATTCCAATAGAGTCTAAGACTCCGGAATCAAGCAGCGGATAGGTTTCCGTCAATACTTTTGGCAACGAACCAGAGTACACCGGATGATCTAATAAGAATTGAGTAATATTCTCGCGAACGGTCATGAATCCTGTTGCCCTTCATTTTTGCACTTTCTATTATAGAAGGACTTAATAGAAATGAGCAATACCTCTGGTGACTAAAAAGATCTTTAAATTCATTCTAGTTCCCCTGCTTGCCTTAACCCTCTTCGTCTTTATTCTGGAAGTGGGCTTTCGTGCACGGGCTCAGTTTGAATCTTTATTTGTCGCAAAAAGTGACAGCACCAAAACTCAGATCTTTCTTGTCGGAGACTCTATCCTCGGATTTCTAAAGGATTCCGCATCGATCCCTTTTCAGCTTCAGACGACTCTGCAAAAAGTTGCACCAGATCAATTTCAGTTTCAGGAAATTTCCACGCCCGCCTTACGCACACCAACGGCGCTGCATAAAACAAAAGAACTGCTGAAAAATGTTCCGGCAAATATTGCTATTTTAATGGTCGGAAAAAGTGATTATTTGCAAGAGACCTCTGGCACTCTGACAACGCTCAGCCATTTTCGCACTTTCCGTCTTTTTGAAGCTAGCTATTGGGATCTGCGTCGTCGCTGGCTGCTAATAAGTAATCCCCTTCTCAATAAGCTGGAGGCTGAAGCGCAAATCGCTTGGGACTTTACAGAGGGCCAACGCTATGCCGATGCTATGCCTGTATTTGAGAGTGTTTTAACCAAGGGCTATGATCATGATCGCATCATCCGCGCCTTGCACGAATCCTATATCAAAACTCAGCAATACGATCGTGCTCTTAAGTTTTTTGAAAATTACAAAATAAAATCTGCCCATCGTGACTTAATTGAAAACTATCTGCCGGTTTTTAAAGCTCTTGCACGGGGGGAGCACGCGGACGTTGCACCGCCACTAGGCGAGCTGAACGAGCAACCACACAACCGCGACCATCTGCGCACGCTGCTGTGGCTTGCAAAAGAAAAAAAAGATGCGGACACGTTCGCTTCTTTATACCGTCATGAAAACCCCAGCCTTTCAGATCGCTTGCATGCCACGTCTCGCAACAATCTTTTGGAACTCATCGAAATTTTTCAGAAAAGCCATACCACTGTGTTCCTCTTGCAATATCCTATGGATGACGTCAGCGTTCTTAAGCAAGGTTTGCCTGCTAACTTAGAAAATGTGCACATCATCGACACGCGGGCCATTCTAAAAAAAGCCGCACCTGCCGATCTTATGAATTCTTGGAGAGAAGACCTTGAGCACGTCAATGAAAATGGCGCGCGCCTTATTGTCAACGAACTGGCGCCGATGATCTTGAATCTAAAAAAGGGGTTGTGATGGATTCACTTGTGTTTGAAATTTCTGATGCCGATGCTCCTCTTAATTTTCACGAAAAAAGAATGCAGCAGATTTTAGAAACTGAATCTCAGCAAAGCTTGCATAAAGCGACAAAAATCATCGCCCTAAAAAAAGGCGATCTAACTTTAGGCAGCGCCCAGGTCAGCCTGAGCTTTAACTATCTTTTGCTCGAAAGCATTTGGATTGAGCCATCCGAACAGAAAAGTGGTTTCGGAGTGCGCCTGTATAACGAAATTGAAGCTTTCGCAAAACAACAACACTGCCAAAAAATTCTTTTAAACACCTTCGACTTTCTGCAAGCCCTGCCCTTTTGGCAACGTATGGGCTTTCAGCAAGTGGGCGTCGTAGAAAATTGTCCAGCGGGACACAGACTGATTTACTTAGAAAAGACTCTTTAGGATTTAAATAAGGCGCGTAAGGCACTGGTGTAGCTTT
>CAMLMF010000219.1 GCA_946480995.1 uncultured Bdellovibrio sp.
CTTCGGTCAGCCAAACCCTCTACAAAGTTTTTAAGGATCTTGTTGCGCGTTTTCAAAGTTTTTCGATAATCGCTGATTAAATCAGCATTTCTTTTTTCGAAAGTTATCAACAATTCATCGACCAATTCGCGGCGATGATCAGCACCTTCTTTGATCGAAGCTAAACTTTCCGGACTAAACACGACACTAGCAAAAATTTTTCTGATGTCGGTGGAGGTCACGCGTTTTTCATTCAACGTTAAAACTTTGCGACTTTTCGAAAGACCTAGTTTGAGTTTGTAGTGCAAATCTTTTTGCGTAATCAAAGCTTGGATAAGTGCTTCTTGATTATTCGAATTGATCAACGTGGAGTTGTCACTGTAGCGGAAGGAATCACCTTGAGAGATTAAATACATCGCCTCAAGTAAATTTGTTTTTCCTTGTCCGTTCTCTCCGACGAAAACATTTACTCGTGGAGAGAAGGGAATAACTACGTCCCGGTAATTACGAAAATTAACAAGACGAAGTCTTTCAAAAATCATTAGATTCTCATAGGCATGACGACACAAGTGTAAGTTGCATCGTTGTGCGGTCTCATCAATCCTGGTGAAAGGTGATCGTTTAATTCAAAATCAATTTTATCTTGATTCATGCTCGTCAAAATATCCGTGATGTATTTTGCATTGAAACCAATTTTGATTTCGCCACCAGTATATTCAACTTCGATCTCTTCTTTCGCATCACCTAGTTCAGGATTGTTTGAAGAAATTTCCATACGGCCGTTAGAAAGATTCAACAACACTGCTTTTGATTTTGCATTCGCTAAAAGTGAAACACGTTTCAACGAAGTTAAGAAAGCATCACGGCTGATCATCACTTTTTGCGTCAGCTTCTGTGGAATAAACTGTTGATAATTCGGGTACTTTCCTTCAATCAAACGAATCATCAAGATCGTTGAAGAATGTTTAAGTACGAATTGCGATCCTTCGATAGCAATTTCCACTGAACCATCAATGCTTTCCAAGATTTTTTTAATTTCGTGTAAACCCTTACGCGGAATGATCACACCTTGCGTGGTGTTCACCTTCGCAGCGTCAGAAGGTTTATTTACTAAACTCATTCTGTGACCGTCGGTTGCCACCATTTTGAATCCGCCTTGCGAATTTAATTCGAAGAAAACGCCATTCAGGTGGTAACGAGTTTCATCTGTCGATACAGAATAAATTGTTTTATCAATCATCTCTTTCAACACTTGTGCGTGGATAGAAATGAACGATTGTGAATTGTAAGTCGGGAAGATCGGATACTCGTCAGCAGAGATACCCACGATTTTTGAAGTGTATTTCCCTTGTTTGATTTCCAACCAGTTATTTTCTTTTTTGATTAATGTGATCGGACCATCACCAAGTTCTTTGGCGATATCAAAAAGACTTTTTGCACTGACTGCAACTTTTCCTGCTTGATGAACTTGCGCTTTGATTTGGTCAGTAAGGCTTACTTCCAAATCCGTGGCAAAAACTTTTAAAGAGTTTTGATCAGCCTCTAAAAGAACATTCACAAGAATCGGCATGGTGTTGCGCTTTTCTACGATGTTCTGAGTTTTTCCGATAAGGCTTAATAAATCTCTCTTATCAATTTCCAGTTTCATGAAAATCCTCTTTTTGTTTCAAGCTTGTGCTTTGACCCAATTTTGAACCCTCTTAATACCTATTACTTATATATTTAAATACTAGTAGTAGTAGTAGGGGCGTGGAAAACCTAACAAATCCTTTAAATACCTGTAAACACTAAAAAACACTTGTGGATAAGGTCTCTGTACAAACTCGTGCAAAGTCCCCTGTTTTTGGGGGTAACTTTACTCCACATCGATAACCCCAAGTTCATCCACAGCTCTTTCCACAGTCCACATTTACACACCTGTGATATTGTGGATCCTGGTCTCTAAATCTTCGATATCTTTGGAAATATCTTGATCCGCAGCCTGTAGACTCTTGACTCGATCCAGTGCGTTCATCACCGTTGTGTGATCTTTTCCGCCAAAAGCTTTGCCGATATCAACAAGCGACTTGTCTAAAAACTTCTTAATTAAATACATCGCAATTTGACGTGGAACGACAATAGGTTTGGCTCTAGTCGACGATTTTAAGTCTAAAATGCGCACTTTAAAGTGATCCGCCACAATCTTCATAATCTCTTCAACCGAGATCGTAGACTGCGTTTCGTGGTGAGAAAGGATGCGCTTAACTAATTCAAAATCAATCGGCAGACCTTGCAGCTCAGAGAACATCTTCACTTTTTTAAGATTGCCTTCAAGCTCTCTGATCGAACGTTTAGAAATACGCGCGATGTAATTCACAACGTCTTCAGGCAGTCGAATATTATATTTTTCCGCTTTATAACGCAGAATCGCGATACGTGTTTCCAAGTCCGGCATCGTGATATCGGCAATCAAACCACGTTCAAGACGGGTGCGACTGCGATCTTCCAGGCCGTGAATATCCTTAGGCATACGGTCGCTGGCTAGGATGACCTGCTTACGACTGTCGATGAAGCTATTAATAGTGTGGAAGAATTCTTCCTGAACAGCTTCACCACGCGCGATGAATTGAACGTCGTCGACTAAAAGGATATCCGAATTTTCGCGATACTTTTGGCGGAACTTATCCATTTCATGGCGACGAATCGCCGAAATACACTCATTCATAAAGCGTTCAGCAGAGATATAAGTGATTCTAAGTTGTTGATATTGATCACGAATATGGTTTCCTGCGGCATGCAATAAATGCGTCTTACCCATTCCCACAGGTCCATATATATAGAGAGGGTTGTAATCGTCAGACCCTGGGTTTCTGGCTACGTTGAAACTTGCTGCATGGGCAAACTCAGAGTTTTTCCCCACTACAAACGTCGAAAAGGTCAGTTCAGAGTTCAGAGTATCCGGCCCACCAGACCTTGGTTGAGTAGTCTGATTACTCTGAGCACGCGCCAATTGCGCCTGAAGGATCTCTGTCCCTCCAAAAGGCTCTTCATGGGTCGTAGATGTCTCAATATGAGTATTTACTTTGCTGCCCGTAATACTAAACTCGACCTCGAATGGTCTTCCGTAAGTATCTGAAATCTCTGAATAAATCTTATCCTGCAGATTCTCAATAACGAAATACTGATGCAATGCGTTTGGGACCCCAAGGACTAAACGGGGCCTTTCACTGGAACCAGTTGTATTGACGTACTCAATAGGATCAAGCCAGGTATCTAATAACTTGTTGTTATCGTTCCGACTTTTCATCTTTGTTTTGATTAACGTCCAAAACGACGAGTTTAACTCCACTAAATATTTTTCCCCTCAGGTGCATGGACCTCTTAACAAGGGGAGCTGAAGTTTTCAACAGTTGACCTTCTTGCTGCAACGTGCTTTATTAGTGCCCCACGTATCTAGTTGTGAACAACTTTGTGGAATACATATTTAGTGCCTATAAAGGCGCAACTGACGTCATTTAGCGTCGTAAAAACTGTCTCGGGAGAAGAGTCATGAAACGTACATACCAACCATCGAATAAACGTCGTAAAACTACACACGGTTTCCGTGCTCGTATGGCTACTAAAGCTGGTCAAGAAGTTCTTAATCGTCGTCGCGCTAAAGGAAGAAAGCGCTTGACGGTTTCTACAGGTGGAAAATAGTTCCCCACACAGTATAAAGCGAAGCTCTGAGTTTCTCTCTTTAAAACAAACGGGAAAAAGATATTGGCCTACTAAATGGTTGCTTCTGAATTATCAGAAAAACCAAGTAGGTCAGTTGCGTTTTGGAGTAACTGCTAGTCGTAAAGTCGGCCCAGCGGTTGTACGAAACAAACTTAAACGTTGGTCACGAGAGTACTTTCGAGCTTTGGTTGTGGCAGGAAACTCTATTGAAGCCGACATCAACATCATTTTTAAACCTATCGATGCCAACTTCTACAAAGGTCTTCCACACGAAGAATTTGTTAAGTCTTTGGATCGCGGTTTCGAAGTCTTGCGAAAAAATCTTTAAAGATATTTTATTGGTTTTTCTTGCTGCTTATCGAACTGTTGTAACTACTCATTTGGGTGGTTCTTGTCGCTTTGAACCTAGTTGTTCTGCCTACGCAATTGATGCTGTTCATATTCATCCTACTCATAAAGCTCTGTGGTTAATCACTAAGAGAATTTGTAAATGTCGTCCGGGTGGTCCTTATGGATACGACCCGGTCCCTGGAGGGAAAACCGATGCGCAAGAATGAAAACCCATCTTTCTTTGATCCAAAAACTTTGATTGCTGTGGGCTCTGTTGCCTTGATTTATTTCGGCTGGCAAACGTATCTGGGAAAGAAATATCCAGGGTATGCAAAAGCTCCGACCGCACAAACTGAAACAAAAACCCCAGATGCAGCAACTGGTACAAATGCTGTCGCAGCGGCAAGCCCTGCGGAAGTAAAGTCTGAAGTTGTCGCACCCGGTGCTGCAGAACAAACCTTCAACTATGCTAATGATAAAGTATCCTTCCTACTTACTAGTCGCGGAATGGGTCTTAAAAACTTCACGATTAAAAACTACGTAGATAAAGACAAAAACAACATCAAATTAGGCGACTCAGCTGTTGATGGTTTGTTTGAAATGCGTTGGGCCGGAGATTTAAAACCTCTTGAATTTCATGTCACTGAACAAGCGCCTGGTCATTATGTCGGTACTTCACAAGTGGGCGAGACAACAATTCGCAGAGAACTTAAGTTCAACGCGGAAAATTCATCTTTCGCAAACACTGTGACAGTGACGAATCCAACAGAGGAATTTAAAAAGGGCTTTGCTCTTTTGATTCCTGAAACGATTCACGTAAAAGGCTCTTCTTCGATCTTTTTCCCATCTTATGAACATCAAGATTTCTTCGTAATTCACAATGGTGGTAAGCACGAAACTGTGAACTTCAGTGGTGCTAAAGAAAACCAAAGCCAATCATTTGCTTCGGCCTCAATTCTTTCTGTTAGTTCACAATATTTTGCGGCAGCGATCTTAGATAAATCGGAAATTATTCCGGAAATCAAAGTGACGTCGCAAGTTCACGAAAAAACAGCTTTGGCAGAGTTGGTTTATAAACCTGTGCAAGTAAAACCTGAAATGAACTTCACTGAAATTCTTTATGCGGGTCCTAAGTCAATTGATGCTTTAAAATCAGTAGACCCAGAGCTTGCGCACATCATCGATTTC
>CAMLMF010000220.1 GCA_946480995.1 uncultured Bdellovibrio sp.
CTTTTCTGAAGCCGATGGTGTCAGAGCTTCTGAACTTGAAACAGAGTTCGCAGAACTGAATGGCTGGGAGGCTGAGGCCGAAGCGGGCGTGATGCTTGCGGGCCTAGGAATTTCCGATGAGCTGCACGGCAAAGAAATGAAAGATCTAGATCCTGGTGACAAGGTCAAAGTTCTATTGGCGCAAGCGTTGTTTGGTCAACCAGACATTTTACTACTGGATGAGCCAACGAATCACTTGGATATCTATGCGATCCAGTGGCTTGAAAACTTTTTGTTAAATTTTGAAAACACTGTGATCGTTGTTTCCCATGATCGCTATTTCTTAAACAAAGTCTGCACACACATGGCGGACATTGATTTTAATAAAGTCACAGTTTTCTCTGGCAACTATGAATTCTGGCGTCAAGCCACAGAATTAAGTCAGCGCCTGCGCGCCGACCAACGTAAACGCAATGAAGAAAAAGCCGAAGATCTAAAAAGCTTTATCCAACGTTTTAGTGCCAATGCCTCTAAATCGCGTCAGGCATCGTCTCGTCAAAAACAACTAGAGAAACTTGATTTAGGCGACTTGCCTGTGTCGACTCGCCGTCAACCCTTTGTCGGCTTTGATCCAAAACGCGAAGCTGGCAACGATATTTTGACGGTGCAAGGTCTGACGAAAACAATCAATGGCGAAAAGCTTTTGGACAATGTCAGCTTCACTTTAAAGAAAACCGACAAGGTTGTGCTTTTAGGTCGTAATGACGTTGCGAAAACAGTTTTACTTGATATCTTAGCGGGCGACATGGAACCAGATTCTGGAACAGTCACTTGGGGTATCACGACTACGCGCAGTTACTTCCCGACTGACAACTCTCGTTACTTTGAAAGCGCTTCGGGCACTTTGGTGGACTGGTTGCGTGAATATTCTGAAGACAAAGACGAGTCGTTCTTACGCGGCTTCTTAGGAAAAATGCTTTTCAGTGGCGAAGACGCTTTAAAAAGCCCGAAGGTTCTTTCTGGAGGCGAAAAAGTTCGCTGCATGTTCTCTAAGATGATGCTTTCAGGTGCCAATGTTTTGTTACTTGATGGCCCGACGGCGCATTTAGATTTAGAAAGTATTTCGGCCGTGAATGAAGGCGTTAAGCGCTTTAAAGGCACGGTCATCTTTACGTCCCATGACCATGAGTTCGTACAAACGGTAGCCAATCGTATTATTGAAATCGATGGCCGTGTGGTGGAAGATCTGAACGTCACATACGATGAATACATCGAGTCGAAGAAGCCACAATGATTCAAATTGGACGATTTAATAAATTGAAAGTTGTAAAGCACGTCGATTTCGGCGTCTTCCTTGATGGCGAAGACGACGGTGAAATCCTTTTGCCTTTGCGCTATATGCCCGAACAGTGCGATGTCGGTGACGAAGTGAACGTCTTTGTGATGTTCGATTCTGAAGACCGCCTGATGGCCACAACGGAAGTACCTAAAGCCATGGTCGGAGACTTTGCTTTATTAAAAGTCGTTGCCGTTGAAAAAGTGGGTGCCTTCTTGGACTGGGGCTTAGCCAAAGACTTATTTTTGCCCTATGCCGAACAAATCCATGCTCCGCGTGTGGGCCAAGACATCTTAGTTTATCTTTACACTGACAAAAGCGACCGTATCTCTGCGTCGATGCGTTTAGACCGCTACACACAGAAGGCTCCGCCTGAATTAAAAAATGGCGACGAGGTTGATTTACTGATTACCGGCAAAACCGATCTGGGCTTTAAAGCGATTGTGAACAACTGCTGCCAAGGTTTGCTATTTACGAATGAAGTTTTTCAACCTTTACACTATGGACAAAAAACCAAAGGCTTTATTAAAACCGTGCGCCCGGATGGTAAGTTAGACATCATTCTGCAAAAGACCGAAAAGGTCGGCCACAAAGCCGCAGATGATGTCGGTCCTTTGATCTTAGAACAATTAATTAAAAATTCTGGCTTCCTTGCAATCAATGACAAAACTCCCCCGGAAACGATCTATAAACTTTTTGGCGTGAGCAAAAAGAAATACAAGATTGCCTTGGGTGGACTGTACAAAAAACGTTTGATCACCGTTGATGACGACGGCATTCGTTTGGTCGCCAAGAAGTAAGCAGATAACTGCAACAAAAATAGGTGTCTTATGGACTTGTTGAACGATGAAAAACCCTTAAACGCCCTGCTGGTCGGCATTCAGTTACCAAAAGTTTCTGAAGTTGAAATGAAAGCCTCCCTGGCAGAGCTTGCCCGCTTAGTGACTACTTTAGGTTACAACGTTATTGGCGAAACGTCCCAGCGTCGTCAGTCAGAACGCAAAGCCACTGTATTTGGTGAAGGTAAGCTTAAAGAAATCGCCACGTGGACTGGTGGCACGGGTGTCGTCGGACCAACGTTCGTTAAGAAAAAACATAAGGCAGCTTTAAAGTTTAAAAAAGACGAAGATGAAGACGATTTCGAAGACGTCGATTTAGATGCGGACCTGGATTACACCGAAGAGGCTGAAGACCCGAATGATCTTGGCACAGCCGCGCCCGCGAAAAAAGAAATGGCGCAAGTGATTGTCGTCGACAGTGAACTGTCACCTTCCCAGATCCGCAACTTAGAAAGCGCCACGGGGGCTCAAGTTTTAGATCGTACAGGTGTGATTATTGAAATCTTCAGTCGCCACGCCCGCACACGCACGGCGCGCTTGCAGGTTGAAATCGCTAAACTGACTTACGTAGCTCCGCGCTTACGCGAAGTCGGTGGTGGCGAAGACCGCGGCGGCGGCGGCATCGGCGGTAAAGGTGCCGGTGAATCCAGCATCGAATTAGATCGTCGTAAAATCCGCGATCGCATCAAAGAACTTAAAAAAGAGTTTGCTTCAATTGCTCAGGAACACGATGTGCGCCGTTCACGCCGCGAACAAGAAATCACCGTGGCCCTGGTAGGTTACACCAATGCCGGGAAGTCTTCGTTGATGCGAGCTTTAACTGGCAGTGATGTTTTAGTAGCTGATAAGTTGTTTGCGACTTTAGATACGACAGTGCGTATCTTGTATCCAGAAACAAAACCTAAGATTTTAGTCTCTGACACCGTGGGCTTTATCAAAAAATTGCCACACGATCTGGTCGCTTCATTTAAATCCACTTTGGATGAAGCTTCGAACGCTTCACTATTACTGTATGTGGTGGACGTGGCCGATCCAACCTTCCGTTCCCAACTGGAAGTGACTCGTTCCGTATTGAATGAAGTCGGAGCTGGTGGCATCGACAATATTTTGATCTTAAATAAAGTCGACAAAGTTCCTGAAGAAGCCTTAACGGCTTTGAAGGCAGAATTCCCAGAAGCTATCTTTATGTCGTCAATCAATGAAGAGCATGTTGCAAACTTGCGCTTGCATCTAGTAAAGCATTTTGAAACGGCGATGGTCGACCAAGACTTGTTCATCCCTTACGATGTACAAGGTGCGATTGGTGATATTCGTGCGAAATTGCGTGTTTTAGGTGAATCTTACGATGAGCGCGGCGTGACTTTAAAAGTTCGCGCCCACGCTGACGATGTGAAACGTATCCGCACTCGTTACGGGATCTAGTCTTTAGATCCCGCATCGACTGCGGCAATGGCGGTCGTGCCCAATAACAAATCAAAGTCTTCTTTTGTTAAAGCGCCGCTGCCAGGGCCAAGATCTTCATCTTTTTCTGACGTCGTAAACAGAGTTTGGAATTTTCTGTCTTTACGCGTTTTCAAAAGCTCCATTTTTTCTTCTAAGGATTCATGCATAATATAGCGGAACACCTGCACGGCCTTGCTTTGTCCTAAACGATGCGCACGGTCCGTGGCTTGGTTTTCCACCGATGGATTCCACCATGGCTCTAGATGGAATACGTAGCTTGCTTTGGTTAAGTTCAGACCCACTCCGCCCGTTTTCAAAGTCATGACTAAAACCGCCCCACCTTTGGTGTTGTTAAAATCTGCTAAGATTTTTTGGCGCTGCTTAGTTGGCACTCCACCATGCAAGGCAAACACAGGGATGCCCGCTTTGCTTAACAAAGACACCGTGTGTTCAAGCGTTTGTAAGAACTGGGTAAAGACCAAAGCACTTTCGCCGGATTCCACAATTTCTTGCAAAGAATCTAACAGTGCTTCTAATTTTGGTGGAATACGATCGTAACGAACATTTGGCAACGCCGCCGGATCCGAACACGCTTGGCGCAGACGCAGTAACGCCGTCAACATTTGCAGCTGAATACTGCCCGTGGTTTGTGTCAGCATGCTTTCTTGCACCTTTTGGTTATACGACAAAGCGATATCACGATAGATTTCACGCTGACGTTCTTCAAAGGCAATGCTGATTTTGGTTTCTTGCTTTTCAGGCAACTGATCTAAGATTTCTTTTTTCGTCCGACGCAGAAGCAATGGCTTCATTTTAAGTTTTAAGTCTTCAATCTCTTCGCGAGTCACCATTTCAGTATTTACGAACTGGCGACGGAAGTCTTCGATCTTGCCAAGACTGCCTGGCACAAGCAAATCCACCAAAGAATAGAACTCACCATAGTGATTTTCCATTGGTGTACCCGTTAGACAGATTTTAAAGCGTGCCGCCAAGGCCCGCGCAGAACTTGTCCGTTTGGTCGTAATATTTTTTAGATTTTGTGCTTCATCAAAAATCGCCACATTCCATTTGTACTGGCTTAGGAAACTTTCATGTTCCATCAACAGACCATAGGTCGTCAGTAAAACCACGTCTTCGCGGGATTCCATTTTTTTGCCCACTTTAGGCAAATCCTTGGAGTTAAAGACCATCAAAGGTAATTTTTCGGTGAACTTTTCAACTTCACTTTGCCAGTTAAAGATCAAAGACGAAGGCACGATGATAAGAACTTTACCTAGCTCTTCTTTAACGCGCAGGTCTTCTAAGAATGTGATGGTCTGTAAGGTTTTTCCCAGACCCATATCATCTGCAAGTAACGCCCCCAAATGGAGATTATAAAGATCCTGCAACCAATGAAAGCCCTTAATTTGATACGGTTTTAAATCGGCTTTAACCGTTGTCGGCACTTCTGCGGCCCGCTGACTTTCACCCATGCTGTCATAAAACGCGCACAGTTTTTTCCATTGCTCGTCGCCACGGATGCCGACACCTGAAGCGCGCAAG
>CAMLMF010000221.1 GCA_946480995.1 uncultured Bdellovibrio sp.
GGATACGTTTTTCCGCTTCTTGAGCTTGCAACACGTAAGACTTGAACTTTTGATAGTTCAAACCTGTGTCACGAGTCATTTTTGTTAATTCTTTTTCATTCGCTTCGACCAACTTCATACGTTCAGTCATCGCCGTCACGTCTTTAGAGAACGTGCGCTCGACCCCGTCTTTGATACGACGACGAAGAGTTCCGATACGACCGACCAAGTTTTTAAACTTGATCACAACGCGGTTGATAGTTTTACGGTTGAAATTCACCGACTCGAAGTTCGCCATCAACTTGTCATTCATCACAACAAGTTCTTTCATAGCGGCCTGACGAGCTGGAGTATTCGTTTCTTCTTTACGAAGAACCGCAAACTGCTTTTCAGAAGCTTTTTGATATTCAGTCACACGACCGATAAGTTCATGAATCTTATCGATGTATTCCTTTTCATCGTACTGAGTATCTTCGTCCTCAAGACCACGGAAGATCGATTTAACTTTGATACGGCCTTCATCAAGACGTTTTCCAAGTTGAATGATCTCGTATGTTCCTAGTGGAGACAAAAGGATCGCACGAACGATTTCGCGCTCCCCTTTTTCAATACGACGAGCGATCTCGACTTCACCCTCACGAGTCAGAAGCGATACGCTGCCCATTTTACGCAAATATAAGCGAACAGGGTCATTACCCTTAACGTCTTCGCTTTCTGCTTTTTCTTCTTCATCTACTTCTTCGTCTTCAGAATCCGGGCTTTCAAGGAATGTTCCTTCGCCCTCTTCATCTTTCGAAGTTTCAGACAAGTCTGAAATAACTACACCACCAGCCTCAAGCCCGTGCATGAATGCATCGAGCACTGAAGGTGCGATAATTTCAGGTGGAAGAAGGTCGTTGACCTCTTCGATCAGTAACGCGCCTTTTTCCTTTGCAAGCTTCAGAAACCGTTGAATTTCTTCTTTAATCAACGTTTCTTGCTCTTGCAAAGAAAGAACCTTTGTAGGCTCTTTCTCTTGTTTGTTTGGTAGGTTTGGTTTCATCAATACCCCGCCTTTTACCCTTTATTCAGAGAGATTCGGTTTCTCTGAATATTCATAATCTGTTCCAACTTTTCGGAACTAGGTTCGTTTTTAAGATCTTTAGCCAATTGCTTTGCTTGCTCTCGCAAACAATTTTCACGCACACGCTTAAAGCAATCGCGCAGCAGTTTCGTTTCTGACTCTTCGTCAAAGCCTGGATCGGTCTGCGAAATCGGACCGTCTTGGAAAAGGTATTCAGGCTGCTCAACATACGAGACGAGGAGACTGGTCAATTTATCAAACTTATTAAGATCTTGTCTATACACATCCGTAGCCTTTTCAAGGATCTTTTTCACTCCGTCTTGAACAATGCTCTGAAGGATGTTTTCATTCACAAATTGCTCGAAATTGGCACGACTTTTGAGTACCAAGCCAATTAGCATAATCTCTGCTTTAGAGGCTCCTTTGAGGCTTATCTTGCCTCCCTCTACTGACTGAGACACCTCTTGAGGGGGTGTTTGGTTAGCAGAATGGGTTGGCTGCACCGTCCTAGTCAAACCTGGACGATTATGTGAATAAGCAGGGCCGCTGCTTTGCAAACCCACCGCTTGGCGCAACCAAGGCAGAGTCACACTCATCTTTTGGGCCGCTTCGGCCAAATACAGGTCGCGCAAACGCAAGTCAGGAACGACCGCAAACAGAGGCTTTAATTTATCAGCGAGCTTCACTTTTTCTGAAGCATCCCCCCGATAGCCTTCCATCCAACGCGCCAAAATCATCACAAACAAATCAGGCGCACGATCCAGTTCAACCTTTAAGGCTTCAGCACCGTACTTTTTAACGTAATCATCTGGATCCATATTGTTCGGCAGAGTTAATCCTTTCGGATACAAATCTGCCGCCAGCAAGATTGGCAAACTGCGCTCGGCCGCTTCCATTCCCGCAGAGTCGCCGTCAAAAAGTGCGACCACGTTTTTAGTCATGCGCTTAAGCATCTTGCCATGGTCGGGCGTTAACGCCGTTCCCATCGTCGCAACAACATTGCGAATGCCCGCTTGATACAAGGACACCAAGTCCATGTAACCTTCCACGATCAACGCCATATCATCACTGCGGATATAGCGCGCGGTTTGCGACAAACCGTAAAGGACTTTGCCTTTAATAAACACCGGCGTTTCAGGCGAATTTAAATATTTTGGTTCGTTTTCTTTTTTCTCTAAATAACGTCCACCGAAGGCAATGGGCTCGCCCATTGCAGAGAAAATCGGGAACATCAGGCGGTCTCTGAAAATATCAAAGAAGCCGGATTTATTCGTGCGCGCTTTAACTAAGCGAGCTTCTTCCGCCAAAGCCAACGGCACTTGCTTGCTAGAAAGATGTCTTTCCAGTCCATCCCATTCAGCCACCGCATAACCGATGCCGAAAGTTTCAATCACTTCTGCCGACAAACCACGGCTTTCGATATACTTACGCACCGGATGATCATGCGGAACGCGTTTAAGCTGTTCAGAAAAATAAGTCGCTGCAAGTTTGTTCACTTTCATCAGCTGCTTTTTTTTCTCAACGGCTTGGTCGCGGACTTCGTCTTCTTTTTCTGGAGCCGGCATCGGAATACTTGCACGTCCGGCAAGGTATTCCACCGCTTCAGGGAAATTCATCCCCTGATAGTCGCGCAAGAATGAAAAAACGTTGCCACTTTTGTGACAGCCAAAGCAGTGATAGACCTGCTTCATTTCCGAAACAGAGAACGACGGTGTTTTTTCGACGTGATCAGGAAACGGACAGCGGCCCATAAGGCCGCTACCACTCTGTTTCAACTGAGTATATTGAGAGATAATGTCGACGATGTTATTCGCCTCGGACACTCTCTCGATAAAGTCTTGATTAAATCTCATGCACCGTCCAAGAAAAAAGGAGTGAGCCTTTTCCCTATGCTAGTTTAGATTTGATAACTTCGCTAACCACTTTGTTATCTGCCGCGCCACCTGATCTTGCGATAACTTCTTTCATCACAGGACCCATGTCTTTAACAGTTTTCGCGCCCAAAGCCGCGATCACTTCAACAACCAAAGCCTCGATTTGTTCACGGCCCATTTGCGCTGGCAAATACACTTCAAGAACTTTTAATTCCGCTGCTTCTTGATCCACCAAATCTTGGCGACCCGCTGTTTGGAATTGTTCGATAGATTCTTTTCTTTGTTTCACAAGTTTTTTGATAACCGCTAAAATCTCATCAGGAGTGATGGGATTTGGGCGCATATCGATTTCACGATTTTTGATTGCAGCTTGGAGCATACGTAGAGCTCCCAACTTAAGTGAATCTTTCGCGATCATGGCAGCTTTAACATCTGCAGAAAGTTGATCTCTGATTTCCATAGGGATATCTCCATTTAATTTTTATTTTAGAGACTGTTCAAAAAGAATTATCACGAGGGGATAGGTCTTATTCAACAGCTTCTTTGAAAGAACAGAGGCGACTTGCGTCGCCTCTATGAAAACAAAATAATTTCCCGTGAAGGATATTACTCGTTCCAACCTTTTTTAGATTTCTTTACAGCGCGTTTACGAGCTGCGATAGATTTCTTTTTAAGTCTTACAGAAGGCTTTTCAAAGTGTTCACGTTTTTTAACTTCAGAAAGAATACCTGCTTTTTCGCAAGATTTTTTAAATTTTCTGAATGCAGATTCAAAAGACTCACCGTCTTTGATCTTTACCATTGCCACGACAATCACCTGCCTTCCGATGTGGGAATAAGAAAGAGAGTGTATAACAAAGCAGCAAAAAAGGGGCAAGCCTTGGGGTCTTAACGCGTTGAATTATTATTTCGCTGTGAGTTTTTTATCGCCCCCACTCTTGGCAAACACCACAAAGTTTCTGATGAGGCGCCTATCTATTTGATATCACTACATTAAACTTCCCAACCCCCAGAAGCTAGTTTATAACCAGCGGAATACATAAGGAGTGACCCTCGATGGAACTTTTGTCGAATCCACAAATTTGGATCGCTTTTGCTACTTTATTCGCCCTGGAACTGGTTCTGGGCATTGATAACATCATCTTTATTTCTATTCTTGCGGCCAAGCTGCCCAAAGAACAACAAAGCAAAGCTCGCGTTATGGGCTTGGGCTTAGCCGTGGGCACGCGCATTTTATTGTTGATGTCGTTGTCTTGGATTATCGGCCTGACAGCTCCTCTGTTTACGGTGATGAGCCACGAAATTTCTGGTCGCGATCTGATCTTACTTCTGGGTGGTCTGTTCTTGATCGTGAAAAGTACGATGGAAATTCACCACAAACTTGAAGGCGTGGAAGGCAGTCAATCCACTGGTGTTGCAGCATCTTTTAATGCGGTGATTTTCCAAATTTTACTTTTAGACATCGTGTTTTCTTTAGACTCTGTAATCACGGCAGTTGGCATGGTCAGTGAGATTTCTGTGATGGTGGCGGCCGTGATCGCATCAACCTTAGTTATGATGTTTTCTGCAAAAGCCATCAGCGATTTCGTCGACTCGCATCCATCCCTGAAAGTGCTGGCTTTAAGCTTCTTGTTAATGATCGGTTTCACTTTGATCGTAGAGTCTTTAGAAGTGCACATCCCAAAAGGTTACGTGTATTTCGCCATGGCGTTTTCGATTGGTGTGGAAATGCTGAACATTCGAATGCGCAAGAAATCGGCGACGGCACCCGTGAAGTTGCGTGAGCGCATTGCTGAGGAAAAATAGTGACCCCCGCTGAAGACGTCAAATGGATGAAAAAAGCTCTGGGCCTGGCTCAGAAAGCGGCAACAAAAGGAGAAGTTCCTATTGCCGCTCTGCTCGTTGGTCCGGAAGGACTGATTGCTTCAGCTATTAATACACGCGAACGACAACAAACTCCGCTGGGTCACGCTGAACTTTTTGTTCTGCATAAAGCTTCGCAAAAAAAGAAAAGCTGGCGGCTCAGTGAATGCACTTTGTATGTGACCTTAGAGCCTTGCGTGATGTGTGCCGGCGCCATTCAGCAAGCACGTCTCAAACGCGTGGTTTATGGTGCCGCGGACCCCAAAGGTGGCGCGGTTAAAAGTTTGTTTCACGTCTTAAATGATCCACGCTTAAACCATCAAGTTGAAGTCACCAGCGGAGTTTTAGAAGAT
>CAMLMF010000222.1 GCA_946480995.1 uncultured Bdellovibrio sp.
GGACATTACAGTTGAACTTGCTGATGGAAAAAAAGTTTCATTTCCACGAAGTGAACTCCATCGGCAATACTCTTATAATCTAACGCCAGAAGAGTTCAGTCGACCAACGACTCCTTTAAAGAAGGATGAAAAATATCTAGCGAATCTTATTCCTGGAGATAAAATTCGCCTAAAGGCTCACGAGCGAGCCCCACAGGGACAAACGGTTATCCGTGAATTCACGGGCGAGTATCAAGGAGTTGATGGGAGCTATGTCGTTTTAAAGCGTCCAGGTGATGTCGCTCCAATTTATGTCTCGCAGTTCGATATACCTCAGCAAAAGGTCACGCAGGTAAAAGGGGCAAAGTCGTCTCTCATTCCAACGGATACTGCGAAAAGAAAATGGCTGCCTGAAACGTCACTTGTCGAGGTGAAATATGTGGATGATTCGGGAAGACCTCAGACGGCCGTGGGTCGACTTATGCAAAGCTATCAACCTGAAAAAGCACCGGAAACTATTATTGAAGTGAATGGGAAGTGGGTTGCCATCCCTAATTCAAAAATTTCTAGGGATGGTCTTAAGCTTCTAAGGGGGCAAACAGGTCCCTAAAACTAGGGCCAGAGATGCCTTAGTTTTTCTTTTTATTCGTCGTACCGGTAATGCCGGTATGATTGCGCCAGTTGTATTGCGGATCTGTTTTTGTGCGATTATGCCAAGCTTCCCATTTTTTCTTTGGAAGTTTGTGTGACACATTTCCTTTTTCATCGAAAATGTCTGGATCTTTACCAACTAAGAAATCGCCGATGGCTTTCAAAATACCCATTATAAACCGCTCCCTGAATGAGTCCCCAGCATAATCCATAGCCAGAACTCGGGCAAGCGGTACGCCGTACCTTTTTCGGATGCACGGCAGCAGTAATTAAGAGCGAGGATTTGCGCAAACGTCGATGATATCAAGACCACGGTCTTCAGAGACCTGACCTGCACCTTTAAAGTGTTTAAAACAAGTGTCAGCCGCCACTTCGAAAGCTTCTTCATAGCTTGCAGCCGAGCGTTTTACTTCGAAAACTTGGCCTGACAGTTTGTATTTGAAAGTGAACTCTTTCGTCGGCGCGCCCTTGCTAGTCCATGCAAATGAAGAGCAAGAAACTGTCAGTAGAGCGATTGTTAAAAGTGCTTTCATAATAGTCCCCTTTGTTCAGGTTTCATTCTTTGCTTTATGTAAGGAGCAAGGGGCGGGCCAAAAACCTTAGAAAAAAGCCGCGTCTATGATTTGTAAGTTATTGATATCACGAATGAAATAAGTATCATAATGAGGCATTTTTTAATGCGCTTTACAGCGGGTGTCGCCCTGCCAACATGACAGGTTTCGGAATGCGGTTGAATATATTTTTGTCAGTGACTAAGCTCAAAGTGAGACAACAAGGATGTGTGTGATGCGCTTAATATTACTCGGAATAATGGCTCTTTTTAGCTCTGTCAGTTGGTCCGCAACAAAGGGGCAATATCTGGGGCGACAAATGATTGTGAATATCACCTCACAAGATCGTAGCGGGGCGCTTGATGAATCAGCGGGTGTGTTGTTTGCGGCGATGGACCGTCCCGTACAGAACTCCTTTTTAGGTAAAGGTAAATCCCTCATAGCTCCGCAAAACCAATTGAACTTTATTTGCGCAGAAAAAAGCGCGAATAACTATCAATGTTCAATTTACATCCATCAGTCAAATTTCGGCAAAATAGCTCCAGGCAAAGCCCAATATCACGTCACGGGGCCTGATGCCAAAGCGCTGTTTTCTCAATTCCATTCTAATGGCGTGCAGTTTTCTTACCGCGACGAAAATCAGACCTTTGCAATCGAGGCCACGCCTGATCAATTTCTGATCACTTTTGCCGAATCTGGTCTCTAGGAAGCGGCGGGCAGTTGTGCTATAAGTTTCCTTCATTCTTTGGAGGAGCTGATGAAAAAACTGATGGCCATTTTAGTGGTGCTTTGTGCGTTTTCTGCCCACGCTCAAACGTTGCTCGTGAGCGATATTGATGACACCGTTAAATTAGCAAATATCAAAGACATTTCAGACTCAGCTATTTATGCCTTTGACGATGAAAGTCGCTTCACAGGCATGAACTTTCTGTATAATGCAATTGTGCAGGACAACTCCGACATCACGGTCACATACCTGTCGCGTGCGCCCGAGTGGTTTATGAAAAAGACGCACACGCGTTTTTTAGTAAACGGAAAATTTCCTCAAGGTCACTATATTGGTCGTACGAATTATTCTTCGGATGAACATAAATTAAAAACATTGCGTGCTTTATTGGAAAGCCTTAGACCTCGCAAAGTCATTTTGATCGGGGACAATGGCGAGTTTGATCCGGATGTTTATGCGCAAATCGTTCGCGAATATGCCAATCAAGGAATCGAGTTTCACCAGTTTATTCGCATCGTGTATTCAGAAACTTTCTTTTTAAATAAGGCGACAGCATTGCACCCTGGTCAAGTCGGCTTTGTGACTCCGGCTGAAATCGCTTTAGAATTGGAAAAGGCGCGATTGATGAGTCCTACCACGGTAAAAGCATTACTTGAAGTTGTTGTGAAAGATATCTTAAAACCCAAAAGAAGATCGCAAACTGTCAGTTTCGCTTTTCCTGAATACGTGGACTGCCGTGACTTCCAATGGCAGTGGGATGAAAGTCTAGCGCAGTATCCAGTACTGCCGGCCTTAAAGACGCGCATTGAAGATCGTTGCGGCACAAAATTGCAATAGTAAGGTTTTATGATTCTGAAGTACCAACTGCCGCGCATTTATGAAAATATCCTTCCGCGAGAAATCTTAAATTTTTCGCCAGAGGAAAAGAAAGCCACTTGTAATGCTTGCGCGATGTCGCGTCCTCAGAACAAAGCCAAAGTTCACTATCGCCCGGATTTAAAGTGTTGCACCTTTCACCCCTTTTTAGCGAACTATCTGGTTGGTGCTTTGTTTTACGAAGAGTCCTCAGCAGAAGCACATCGCATCTTCCGCGATAAGATCGCGCGGCGTGAATACGCACTTCCCTTGGGGATGGTGGCGCCGGTTCAATATCAGGTCCAGTTCAATAATCGAACGGAAGGGGAGTTCGGGCAGCGAGAAGATTGGCTGTGTCCGTACTATAATAAACAAACGCAAAACTGCAACGTGTGGCGCAACCGTGGGGTTGTGTGTACGACGTTCTTTTGTAAAAGCTCTTATGGAAAAACGGGTCTTAAGTTCTGGGAAAAGTTAAGCAATTACCTTTGGTATGTGGAGCTGGCTTTGCTTGAAGAGGCTTTGGTGATGTTGGATTTTTCACCCCGCCAAGTGATGACCTTGTTGGATTATCATAATCGCTTTGATGGAACAGCAGCAGAAAAGAAAACCCGCGTGATCCCCGAAGCCTTGGCAAAAGATTTGTGGAATGGTTATTACGACGACCAAGAGGGCTTTTATAAAAAGGCTTATGATGTTGTCGCGAATATCGACAAAAAATCCTTCCATGAGATGATTGGTGAACAAGGGCAGTACTTGGAAGAAGAAGTCTTTACGATTTTGCCAGAAATGAAAGTGAATTAGACATGAGCATTGAAGCACGACAAAATAAAATCATCGCCGACTTTTCCGCTATTCAAAATTGGGAAGATCGTTATAAGCGCATTATCGAATTAGGAAAATCACTTCCGGAAATGCCAGAAAATCTGAAAACAGAGCAAAACATCGTGAAGGGTTGCCAGTCTCAAGTCTGGTTGTCAGCGCAGCTCAATGAGCAGGGGCAAATGATCTTGCAAGGTGATAGTGATGCTTTGATTGTGAAAGGTCTGGTGGGTTTGCTTTTGTCGGTTTACTCGGGATCCGCTCCAGCAGAGGTTTTGGCGACACCTCCAGAATTTTTAAAAGCTTTGGGCTTTGAAGGAAATCTTTCTCCCAGTCGTGCGAATGGTCTGCATTCGATGTTGAAGCAAATTAAGATGTACGCGACGGCTTTCGATTATTTGTTAAAAACCAAAAAATAATTTGTCTTTCCCTGCTAAATTGCACAGAATTTAAGAGCAGGATGTTCAAGGAAGAACATTCTAAAGGGGACATAGTGAAACGGAATTCATTCGTAACGGCAGCTAGCATTGCTGTTGCAGCAACTTTCTCAGTCGGATTTATCAATATCACTCCAAAAGTTATTTACGGCGAAGACAATCGTGTCGACGTTTATCAAGTGACAAAACCTGAGGTTCTAGACGTCGCGGATTCTACTGTGGCCTTAATTCCTGTTCGCAGTGTCGTGAATATTGCAAACGGCATGGTACGTATTTCTGCTGGTCAATACGGTAAAGAAATGAATTTGTGTAAAGATGAAGCTTTCTATGACCAGCCTGCTGCAGCCAACTGTTCAGGCTCTTTGGTGGGCAGTGATCTGATCGCAACAGCCGGGCACTGTGTGACCGCTTCAACATGTTCTTCTTATAACTTTGTTTTCGGTTTTAAGATGACGGACGCGTCAACAGCTCCAGACACTTTGCCAGCGAGTGAAGTTTATAGCTGTAAAGAAATCGTGGCCCGTGAATACACGAGTGCTCAGGATTATGCTCTTGTGCGTTTAGATCGTGCGGTGATTGGTCACCGCCCTTTGACGTTGCAAAAAACACCGGCTCAACCGGGTGATCAGATTTATGTGGTCGGCCATCCTTCTGGTTTACCGACGAAGTACGCAGATGGTGCGCAAGTTAGGTCTCAAGAGGGCGCATTCTTTCAATCCAACCTAGACACTTATGGTGGGAACTCGGGTTCTGCTGTGTTTAATGCTTTAACAAATGAAGTTGTCGGTATCTTGGTGCGTGGTGCTTCTGATTTTTCTTATGATCGTGCAAGACAATGTACAGCGAGTGCACGTTGTACAGCCGATGGTTGTCGTGGTGAAGATGTGACGAATATTTCGTATATCGTTGAAGCTTTAAATCAGTAAAATTTTAAATTTATAAATTTTCTATAAAAAGCCCAAGTTGCTTATCAGTAACTTGGGCTTTTTTCTTCAGATTTTTTTTGAATAATCGCACCACCTTCTGGGCAGGTCGTACTGTGATATTCAAGCTTAGCTAAATTATTTAAAT
>CAMLMF010000223.1 GCA_946480995.1 uncultured Bdellovibrio sp.
CCTGCCAACATACTAACTGTAAATATCAAGCTATGTAGAGTCGGTTTCACCGCGTCTCCTTTGACCCTATTCTCTTCGGCCCGAAGTCTAGGGGAGTTGAGGGAAATTAGTGTCTCTTTTTGAGAGGAGCGTAAGAGCTTGAAGAGGCTCGACTTAGCTGATAATTAAAATGTACCGATAGAGATCTTAGAACAGGACATCCAACTATGAAACAGCTTCAGAAAATCTTCTTGCAAGGACTTGTGACTTTTCTGCCGATCGCGCTGACTATCTATATAGTTTACGCCGGCATTTCGATCGTCGATAATTTTTTAGGAAATTCCCTGCGCCAAATTCTGCCTGTTTACATTCCGGGCTTAGGTTTCTTACTTACTGTTGTCATTATTTTACTGTTGGGTTTAGTCCTTAATAACATCTTGGCCAGTGGACTTTTTGAAAAAGTCGAACAAAAAATCACCCAAGTTCCTTTCGTTAAAGCCATTTATAGTCCCCTGCGTGACTTGATGAATTTATTTTCAAAAGGTGGCGGCCCTGGTGGTTTGCAAAAAGTTGTTTTAGTCGACATTGCTGATAATGGCATCCGCGCCTTGGGTTTAGTCACGCGAGAAAACTTTAAAGATGTGCCCGCGATTGATCAAAACGCAGGAGGTCGCATCGCCGTCTATATTCCGATGAGTTACGGCTTGGGCGGCTTTACTTTAATGGTCCCGCGCGAGCGCATCACGCCACTAGATATGCCGATTGAAAAGGCGATGAGCTTAGCCATCACCGGTTGGGTGAAAGCCGATAAAAATGACGGAGAAAAACACTAATGTCTGATCATGTGGCTCCAGAAAACACTACCGGTAAAGCCTTAAAGATCAACCGCGATTTAAGTCGCTATGGCGCCTTTGCCGAAATCGGCGCTGGCCAAGAAGTGGCCCGTCATTTCTTTCAAGCGGGCAAAGCTTCACAAACGATTGCCAAAACTATTTCAGCTTACGACATGATCGTCAGTGATGACATTTACGGCAAAGAGGAAAGTGGACGTTATGTTTGCGAATCCCGCGTTGCAAAAATGTTGACCCACGAATACGACCTATTAGTAGACCGCTTGTCTGAAACTCGCGGCGCCCACTCGCGTTTCTTTACTTTCGCCAATACGGTGGCAACAGCTTCTTCTGGCAGCAACAAACAAAGTCACGGCTGGATGGGGGTGCGCTTTCAAGCAGAACCCGGTGGTCCGTGCAACGATATCATTTTGCATGTGCGCATGCTCGACCGTCACCGCTTGCAACAGCAAGAGGCTTTGGGCGTTTTAGGTGTCAATCTTTTGGATTGCGCCTTTTACCATCTGCACAGCGAAGACTTTATTTCACACTTAGTTTCGGGCCTCAAACAAGGGCAAGTTGTGATCGATGTGATTAAATTCGCAGGTCCCAACACCGCGCACTTTGATGTGCGCTTAATGAATCTGCAACTGGTGCACCGTGGTTTGGCAGATGCGATTTTATTTTCACCTAAGAATGAAATTCTGAATATCTCTGACGCTGTGTATGGCAAGTCACTCCTGATCCAACGTGGCACCTTCCGCCCTGTCACCGTCACACACGTGGACGTTTTGCAAAAAGGCATCGCGCAACTTAAAGAAGACGTTAAAAAGTGTGAAAGCAAAGAACTTGAAGTTTTGCCAATGATGGAACTGACGATGCACAACTTGCAAACCGACGGTCATATCAATGAAAAAGACTTTTTGGATCGCGTAGAAACGCTGACCAGCATGGGTCTGCATGTGATGATTTCAAATTTCTTTTTATTTTACGGCTTAAAACGTTTCATACGTCGGTACAATCCGCATTGCATGGCTCTGGTTGTAGGAGCAAGCCATTTAAATAAGCTCTTTACCGAAGAACATTACAAAGACTTAGAGGGCGGATTACTTGAAGGCCTCGGTAAACTATTGGATGAAAAAACGCGCCTTTACGTTTATCCACACAAAACACCAATGCTGTGTTTGACCACTAAAAGTTTTTTCCCAAGCCCGCATTTACGCCATATCTATTCTTATTTCACCGAAAACAAACAGATCGTGGATATTTCTGGTTGTGATGAAACTGGGGAATATCTGCACTCCATTGATGTGCTCAAGATGATGGAATCCGGCGACCCTGCTTGGGAAAATCTGGTTCCTGAAAAAGTGCGCAGCTTGATTAAATCCAAGAAGCTGTTTGGTTTGAAGTAAGTCGTCGCGGCTTGTCTTCTAAGGGCAGAATTAAAGCGCTTGCCAGCTCCTTTATTTCTGCTTCTAGCAAAGTTTCCTTTTGTAAAAGCAATTCGGCCCCTTTATTCAAAACCTCTCGATTGTGGGCCAAAATCCGATGCGCTAAGCTTCGTGCCTCTTCAATGTATCTTTGAATTTCAGCATCAATATGCTTTGAGCTTTCTTCACTGCGGCTTTTTTCTTGGCGTGAGCCATAGGGGCCGCTCAGAAAAGTCGCGCCTTGTTCCTCAAACACGCGATTACCTACCAGGGGACTCATACCATAGCGGGTGACCACTGCTGTGGCGATGTCCGTGACACGCAAAAGATCATCGGCGGCCCCTGTGGAAACTTCGTTGAACACCAACCGCTCCGCTTCGCGGCCGCCCATCAGCACCGCCATTTTTCCCAGCAATTCGTTTTGCGTGATGATATAGCGATCTTCTTCAGGGCGCTGAATCGTATAACCTAAAGCCCCGATGCCCCGGGGAATAATGGAGATCTTTTGTACTTTGTCGACCTCCGGCAGGGCGCAGGCGATCAGGGCGTGCCCCATTTCATGAAAGGCGACAATGCGTTTTTCTTTGGGACTTAAAATGCGACTGCGTTTTTCAAGGCCAGCTACCAAACGTTCAATCGCCATGACAAAGTCTTCCTCTGTCACGGTGTTTGCTTTATTACGCGTGGCAATCAGGGCGGCTTCATTCACCAGGTTCGCAAGATCAGCCCCGGTAAACCCTGGCGTTAAGCTGGCAATATGTTTAAGCTCAACATCTTCATGAAGCAAAATTTTTGCCAGATGCACTTTTAAAATCGCCTCGCGCCCTACTTTATCAGGGCGATCCACGACAATTTGCCGATCAAAGCGGCCCGCTCGCAACAAAGCGGGATCTAATATTTCGGGCCGATTGGTGGCAGCAAGTAAAATAACCCCCGACTTCGTATCAAAGCCATCAAGCTCGGATAAAAGTTGATTCAGAGTCTGTTCTTTTTCGTCATGGCCACCCGACCCCAGCCCTGGCATACGCACTTTTCCGAGGGCATCCAGTTCATCAATAAAAATAATGCAAGGAGCTTTCTGGCGCGCTTGTTCAAAGAGATCACGCACACGGGCTGCTCCAACACCAACAAACATTTCTACGAACTCAGAACCACTGATTGAAAAAAAAGGCACGCGGGCTTCGCCAGCAACGGCTTTCGCTAAAAGAGTTTTACCTGTTCCTGGCGGACCGACTAACAAAATACCTTTGGGCATACGCGCGCCAAGGCGTCCATAAAAATCGGGATTTTTTAGGAAGTCGACCACCTCTTGCAGTTCGGCTTTGCTTTCGTCCACTCCAGCCACATCCTGGAAGGTAATTTTCACATCGGTTTCAACATACAGCTTAGCGCGACTTTTACCCACTGACATCATTCCGCCCATGCCGCCTTTTTCCAAGGTTCGTTTGCTAATATAAATCCACACGCCCAAAAGTAAGAGCATTGGGACAATCCACGAAAGCAATTCGCGGAAAAAAGTGGATTCAACTTCTTGTACGTAGGTCACACCACTGCCTTGCAGCTCTTTGGCCAATTCGGGCTGCACCCGCACCGTAGAGAATTGCGTTTTCCCGTCTTTTATTTGTTTGAACTCTCCGCGAATGTATTTTTCCGAAATAACAAGATTTTTAAGTTCGTCCTTTTTAAGCAAAGTCTCAAATTCGCTATACGGAACTTGTGCAACCTGGGCACTTTGCGTCCAGGTTGTTTGCAGATAAAAAGCCACCACGAACGCGAAGAACATATAAAGCCAGAGTTTACCGTTGTCTATAGCCACCCGGGTCCTCCTTCTTATTCAGTAAACTCAGGACACCCTTCGAGGACTTTCAAGTCAACAACCGGACATGGAACCTGCAATAGTGCATTGTTTGACTTTATACCGCCTTAAGCCCAGTCTTGTTTAGAGATGCGAAAAAACTCCGATATGTAAGTGTAAGATAGATTCAATTTGAGGTTTCAATGATGAAGTTTGCAGTACTCAGTATACTTTTTGTTTCTTCGCTTTGCGAGGCCTCTGCGGCGCGTGCGAAAATCGATCAAAAGTTAACTTCAGACCTAGCTTTGAGCATGAGCCTTCTATCGACTCCGCAACAGGCCTTGCAAAAATACGAATCGCGCTTAAAACCTGAAGATGTCACTTACCTGAAAGATCTGATTGCAAAAAAACTGTGGCTTGAAATGCCACAAATCCGAAACGACAAAAATAAGATCTTTATGACCTTTTCCAATAAGCACACCCTCGAAGTGCGGATCAAAGATTATTGGTCCGCAGACATTTACCTAGACGACTATAAACTGGAATACAACAACTACCCGACTGTGCAAGAACGTGTCGCTTATCTTCGTCGTGTCCTACAAAGCAAAACTGTAAAACCAGAAGTCACGCATAGAACCATACTGGATTTACTCATCAATCAAGCCTATGCCTCGCTGACGTGCAACGCCGTGATTTCGTCCGGTTGTCTTGAGGTCTCTATGGCTGCTAGCTTGTGGCTTGTGCGCGCATCGTTAACAGACGCGCCCATCAGTCGCTGCAAAGATAACTACTTTAAGAATGTCGGCAACGCAAAAAAATGCATGGAACAGTATAACAACTTACCAACATTGACCGCGATTCAAGACATCAGCGAAATGCTTGCTGAAATGCCGAAAACTTCGCTTGAAATTAAATGCAACAAAAGCGAAGGACCGACGATCCATATTAATGGCACCACCGTCACGCGCACCAATCGCGGCCTAACAGCCGACGACTATTCATTAAGTTCTGAGCAAGACAAAGACTATAAACTTAGAAAGCTTCCAGATGC
>CAMLMF010000224.1 GCA_946480995.1 uncultured Bdellovibrio sp.
CGAAATTGTCGTGTCGAAGGTGTTCAGGAAGTCGATAAAGACTTGAGTAAAGGGATAAAAAATAACCACACTGATAGTCTTATAAAAGAAATGGGCCCAGGCGACTTGGCGACCGATATAGTTCCCGCCAGCGGCAGCAATCAAAGCCACCGATGTGGTCCCAATATTGGCACCATACACCCACAACATCGCATCGTAAAATGTGATAGCTTTAACCATCGCTAAGCTCATCGCTAGACCAATAGTCACCGCGCTGCTTTGGACAAAGGCGCAAAAGACAATAGAAATCAGCAGGGAATAGCCGGGGTTGTCGCGCAGATTTTGAAAGATATCCGTTAGCATCGGGTTTTCCGCAAAATGGTGCGACGACACGGAAATCATCTTTAAACCGAAGAATAATAAACCAAAGCCCATGAAGACCACGGACAGATTTTTGAAAACAGTTTTCTTGGCTTTAAAATAAAAGGCGAAAGCAATAGCAAAGACCGGCAGGGCATAGTTGCCTAAATCCAAAGAGATAAATTGAACTGTTAAAGTAGTTCCGACAGCGGTTCCGATGATGACGCCCATCACTTGGCGCAAGTTGATGACCCGAGCAGAGCCTAAACCCACCAGCATAGATGTTACGGCGCCAGAGCTTTGCATCAATGTCGTTAACACAACGCCAGTTAAAATCGCTAAGAACTTACTTTGCGAAAGGCGATTTAAAAGAATTGTGATTTTGCCGGCCATTAGTTTTTCTAAAGAAGAAGAGGCCAAGCCCATGCCGTACAAAAACAGCGCAACACCACTGATAAGAATAATAAAATACGAATTGTGCGTGTCGATCATGATGTGTATCCGTTGTAAAAAGGCTTAATAAGTATTTAGGATAAAACATCTCTTTCAAAAATACAAAAGAGACCTATATACTTAAGTCTAAAATCTTAAAGGAGATTCGATGAGTCATGCTGAAGCCGTTCTTGTTGTTGCAGCACTGATTCGTCGGGCAAATGATCCCCAAGGTCGCATCTTAGTTGTGCGCCGCGGACCAGGGCAAAGTGGTGCAGGTTTTTGGGAGTTCCCTGGCGGCAAGGTGGATTCTGGCGAAGCACCAGAAAACGCTTTGATTCGTGAGATCGATGAAGAGCTTTCCGTGGCAATCAAGGTCGAGGCTTTTTTAGGTGAAAACATCTTCGCTTATCCGGCAAAAACCATTCGCTTGCAGGTTTATTGGGCGCAGATGACGGCGGGAGAAGTGCAGTTAAGTGAACATGATGCGCTGAAGTGGTGTTTGCCTGAGGAAATTATTGAAAGTGAATTGTCAGAGGCGGATCGCCCCTTTGTGCGAATGATTCTTCAGTCGAGCAAGTAAGAACGTTCTGCAGGGGTTGGAAAACGGCACATATTGCGTTCGCCAAACCATGCGTAGCGATTTTTTGCGATCCATTTGTACAAGAGGTCGCGCAAGAATCCAGGAATAATCCAACCCAGACCAAAGAGAGTGTAAGGGCCACCTAGTTTTGTGAGTATTTTTAATATTGCACTGGAGCGGTGATGAATCTTTCCACCTTCATAAAAAATCACGGTGTCTAGCTTCATCAAGTCACTCGCGGGAAGAAGTTCTTTCGCCGTGCTGCCTTGCAAAGGGGCAAAGCTCAATACGTGGCCTTTGTCGCGACTGATAACAGCATCGACGAAGCCATTGCAAAGATGGCAAACACCATCGAAAAAAACCACATTTCTGGATTGAACATTCACCTTTTCCATAGCCTTTGTATTGTACAGTCTTTATAATTAGGGATCAAGTTGAGGAGTCTGGGTCGTATGGAAGTTTTTCTTTTTCCGCTAGTCAATGTGACTTTATTTCCGCGTACGACAAAGCCTTTGAATATTTTTGAGCCGCGCTATTTGGCAATGATGAAGGAAGCTGTGCAAACACAGACTCCTATTGCAGTAGGATTCATCGAAGACCCCGCAAAGGTCGTCCCTGTTCGCCCTGGCGACACAGTCCCTTTTGTCCGCGACATTGCTGGTTATGGAACTGTGCAAATTATCGAAGAAAGACTGAATGGAACATTGCTTGTTTTTGCACAAGGCCAAGGCAAAGTTCGCCTGGGAAAAGTCCTTGATAAGGGGACTCCCTATGTCGTCTGCGAAGCCGAAGTGATCCCAGAAACCACGGTATTGGAAGAGTCCTATAAAGCGGAGCTAAGTTCTCTTTATAAAATTCTGACCCGCTGGATTCATACGCATATTCCTGATCCCACTCAGCGTGATATTTTTATGCGCAACTTGATTCAGCCAGAAGAAATCGTCGGCAGCTTTGCCTCGTACTTGGTACGAGACTATGACATGCAACAAATGGCTTTAGAGTTTAACGACATCAACGAGAAAATTCATTTTCTGTATCGTTTGACTGAGTCGAACGAATTAACGACCTAAGTTTGGCTTCTGGCTGCGCGCAAAGAACACCCATTGCAGCAACAGCACCCACACCGTGTGCGCTAAAGCTAAGTGCACAATCTTCATCCACACCGGCGCATGCAACAGCAACGTAAGGATGCCAAAGACAATGGCTGTCACTAAAGTTAAACTCATCTGATACGAGCGTCGCTCGAGCAAAATAGATTCCGCTGTTTGTGCTTTTAACCAGAAGAACAGGGCAAGTCCTCCGCCACCGATGAGGGCAAAGAAGGGATGCAGGCCGCGCAAGCGAATCAGGAAGTGCGACTGGTTGGAAAAATCATCCATGAATCCCTGCCACAGGTTGTCTGTTGGGAAGAGTGAGTTTGATAAAGACGCCCAAGCCCCGGTGATGCCGATCACAACAATCAGCCAAGGCATGTATTTATAGTAGCGGTCTTCCTTGCTTGGTGCCGGCAGTTCCGCGGATATTGTTGCTGCGGCAAAGGCTAAAGAGACAGCTCCGGTCAGCATAAAGGAATTGATCTGATGTAAGGCCATGATGAAGGCTCTGTAGGGAGTGTCATTGGTTGTGACTAAGCCAAAGAGCACAAGTTTCGCACCTAAAAGGGCTTCCGTAATCATAAAAATTAAAGTTGCTAAAGCGGCTTTGCGAGCAAAGTGTCCTACAGGATAAAGTTTGCGAGCCACCCACCAAAAATAAATCACCACAAAACCATAGATGCCCGACATCAAGCGATGGCCATATTCAACCCAGGTTTTGCCTTGTTGTGCTTCGGGAATAAGTTGGCCTTTGCACAAAGGCCAGGTGTCGCCGCAGCCGTCGCCAGAATGAGAAATGCGCACCCACGCGCCCCACAAAATAACGAGAAGGGTGTAAATCAGAAGGCTAAATGCAAATTTCTTGTATTGAGGCTTTGTCATAGTGCTCATTGAGTTAACACGGGCCCTAAAGTGGGTCAACAGACTGGGCGTTGATTGACTTCTCCTCCCAGGGAATATTTAAATGAAGCATGTCAGAACAAAATAAAAGCCATCACCATCATCATTCGCACTCCCACGGACATCATCATCACCACGCACACGGTGCAACGCTCGGACGCATGAAGATGGCTTTTATTTTAAATCTTGTTTTTGCATGCATTGAATTGGTGGGTGGGCTGTGGACCAACAGTGTCGCGATCCTAAGTGACGCTCTTCATGATTTTGGAGATGCTTTAGCGGTGGCGTTGGCGATTTTCTTAGAGAAATTTTCGCACAGACAAAGTGATGGGAATTTTTCTTACGGTTACCGACGTTTTTCGACTTTGGGTGCATTGATTACCGGAATCATTTTGATCGTCGGGTCTATTTTTATTTTGATTGAATCCGTGCCACGACTTTTAAATCCGCAACAACCCCATGCTGAGGGAATGATTTTGTTAGCCCTTCTGGGGGTTGCCGTGAATGGTTTTGCCGCCTACCGCGTTTCAAAGGGGGGCTCCCTGAATGAAAAAATGCTGATGTGGCACATGCTTGAAGACGTCGTCGGTTGGGTGATGGTTTTAGTGGGCGCGATCGTGATGAAATTTTACGATTTTCCGCAGTTGGATGCTGGGATGGCTATCGCCTTGGCGTTGTGGATTCTGTACAACGTATTCGGAAATGTGCGCGAGGCATTGAAAGTTTTCTTGATGGCGGCACCCTCAGGGATCGAGATCTCAGCTGTTGAGGTGGCTGTTCGCAAAGTTTCTTTGGTGGCGGACGTTCATCATGCCCACTTGTGGTCTTTAGATGGTGAGAATCACATCTTCACCGCACACATCGTGTTGCAATCCGGTGCTAGGATTGAAGATATGGAAGTTGTTAAGGGCCAAGTCAAAAAATGCGTCAAAGACTTTGGTATCATCGAAGCGACCATTGAAATTGAACATAGCGGGGAATCTTGTTTTGATCCCTCGCACAAGCAAGAATAAATACTGACTCTGTGACCGTAGCCAGCGCTATTTGCTGCCCAGCAAGTCTTTGATTTGTTTTTCCAATGTGCTGGCTTTTTCTGGACTGAAGCCTCTGTACATGGAGAGAGGTTTTAGATTTCTATCAAAGACGAAAAGGGTCGGAAGGGCTTGGATCTTGAATTGATTCACCCATTGGCTTTTTTCGTCCTGGTACATGGGAAAATCTAGGGACGTAGTTTTAAGAAAAGAGTCTCTTTCTTTTTTGTCGTTGTCTTCGTTAATGCCAATGATGACTAAGCCCTGATCTTTGTATTTCTTGTAAAGGTTATTATAGATGGGCAAAGCTTCTTTGCAGGGTTCGCACCACGAAGCCCAAAAGTCTATAAGAACGACTTTTCCTTTAAGGTCGTTAAGTCCGCCCAGTTTTGGTCCCTGCACATGTTCGCTTGGGATGTTTTTAATTTCAATATTTGCTGGGGGAGTTGTTGCTGCCTCTTTGCTATGTGCAGACGTTGCGATCATCAGGATTGTTAATAAAAAAACAGCGCGCATTTAGGGGACCTTTTCTAAGTATTTTAATAATAAATCGCGGCCCTTAATTTTGGCGCGCAAGACGGAAAGGAAAATAAAGACGCCACCGGTTTTTCTGTCTAAGAAAATCATTTCCTTAGGCGGCGTTCGCCACGAGTGTTTGCGAATGATTTGAAACACGCGCTTAGAAATACG
>CAMLMF010000225.1 GCA_946480995.1 uncultured Bdellovibrio sp.
AGAGCTTTGTTAAAATATCGTTATCCAGAAAAAGGACAAACGACAAAGCGGGAATACGAAAGAATTGAATTAAAGTCTATCGAGGACATGGAATCGCAAATGAGTCTGGGCGCGACGATTAAGCGCACGATGAAAAAAGTGCGTTCGCAGTACAATGATCCGCAAGAACAGCAAGAAGCCGCAGCAAAAGAAGAAAAAGCCCATGCTGAAAAGAATCCTTCAGGTGGAAATCCCGGCCTTACGGATGCAGTTATTTTAAAAAAGTAAATCAACTTGACGAAAAGTACGATTGCTGAGAATCTCAGCACATCAATCCCAAACTTAGGAGGGCCTATGATTGCAAATATCGTTAAATCAAACCACAGCTCCCTGGGTTTTCAGTTCTAATTATAAAATACATATAGTTTTCTAAATCCCACGGGGCTTCTTTATTAATTAATTTAATTTTGGAGTTTTCACGTGAATTTAAATTGGCAACATTCCCAATGGGGATGGCAGTTATTTTTTGAACAACAGTTACAAGAAAGTGATCAGGCATTGTCCGTGGCCAGAGTCCTCGGGCAAGAGCGTGATCTATATAAGTTAATACTAAGCGATGACAGCGTGATCAGTGCGCAAGTGTCAGGACGATTTCGGCACGAGCATGAAGGCTCTTGGGGGGCCTTTCCGGCCGTGGGTGACTGGGTGCTTTGTTCGGGGGAGGCTCATCAGGAGCGTGCCCTCATTCACAAAGTGCTTGATCGCCGCACGTCGTTTTATCGCAAAGATCCCGCTAAAGGGGTGCAAGTGGTGGCGACGAATATCGATACGGTGTTCGTGGTGACCTCAATGAATCGCGATTTGAACTTTAAACGCTTGGATCGGTATTTAAGTATGGTGTGGGACAGTGGCGCTTTACCAGTTGTCGTTTTAAGCAAGCAAGACTTGGTCGAAAACCCTGAAGAGGTTTTGCAAGAGTTGGCAGAGCGCTATCCTGGGGTGCCCGTGCATGGCGTGAGTGTTTTGGATGCGAGCACCTGCGAAGTTTTAAAAACCTATCTGCAACCCGGAAAAACCGTCGTGCTTTTAGGTTCTTCGGGTGTGGGTAAATCAACACTGACGAATTTCTTTATGGGGAACGAGGTCGCGGCGACGCAAAACGTGCGCGAAGATGATGATCGCGGACGTCACACGACAACTTCGCGTTCGTTGTATCGCTTGGCCGAAGGTGCATTACTGATGGATACGCCCGGCATGCGACAGTTGGCGTTGGTCGACCAAGAAGATGGTGTGCAGGAACTTTTTGACGACATCATTCAGCTGCAGCAGAACTGTAAATTCCGCGATTGCAGTCATCTCAGCGAACCGGGGTGTGCAGTTCAGGCGGCTCTTGATGAGGGTGTGATAGAGGCCGATCGTTGGGACAGCTTCTTGAAGTTGCAGCGAGAAGTCTCATATCAAGACCGCCGCGAGGATAGGCAGAAGATGGCTGAAGAAAAAAACAAGTGGAAAAAGCTCACGCAGAACATGCGCGCGCGTGTGAAAGATAAAGGCCGGGGATAACCCGGTCTTTGTCTTACCTTGAGACAGCCCCCGGCGGGCCTTTGGAAACTGGCAAAATACCTGCTAAACTGGTTTGAATGGGGGAGCTATGCTGCGAGTTCAAGTCATTCTGATGATCTTGGTCGGTTTGCTTATGAGTGCATGTCAGACTTCGATGCTGAAGCAATTTTCAGAGCTTAAACCGGGCATGGAAAAAGATGACGTCTTAAATCTGATGGGCTCCCCAAATCAAACACAAAGATTTCATGGTAAGGATCGTTGGAAATACGTTTTCTATGATCAGCGCATTCGTTTTGAAAAAGAGATTCAATTTTTCGAGGGCAGCGCCGTTTATATCGGAGACCCTTGGCAGCCAGAGGCTTCACAAACAGCCTCTGCGATGGACTCTATCAACGAAGAAAGAAATAAAGTTTTAGATGCTCAGGTCGAACAAGATCGCGCGACTCGTAAGCAAATTTTCCAAGAGGAAACTAAGCCAGACACCAAAGTTCGTTACGTGCCTACCTTCGTACCTATTCAATAATGTCGGCAGCTTTTAAATACAAAGGTTGCCCTAGAATCGAAATAACTTCATAGCCATTGACCTGCAAAACATCTTCGCTGGTTTTGCCATAAAGTTTTACGCCGACCAAAACCCATTCCGTCGGCCAAAACTCGACGACATTTCTGAAGTAAATGCTGATCTTGCCTTGATCGTACGGCAGGGAACTTGTGAACTCGAATTGTTGCACGGGACTATTAAGAATTTTTCCCCACGGCACTGGCAAGGCTTCCAGATGATTTTGATCGGGGCTTGTCGCGCAAGGGCCGCGCACGATCATGTGCGGAATTTCTCCAGAAAAAGCGACACCTTCTGCGGCAAAAATAAAATCTATAGTCGGATAAAGATCGCACACAGGTACTGTGGCCCCACGAGCATCCTTCATTAGAAAAAGTCCCAAGCGTACGCCAGGATTTCCTTGCGTTGAAGTGACTACGGCGTCTTTGAGCAATTGGTATTTGAAGGCTCTTTTAAACTCTTCGGGGGTTGATTCGGACAGATCTTTATCGGCACTGACAGAATATTTTTCTGTGGAGCCATCTTGCGAAGCAATTTTGCGATTTTGCGTGAAGTGATTTTCGGCAAGCATCACGCTGAAATGAATTCCAATCAAGACAAGAATGACTGTTAAAGTGCGCACCGGTTTTTTGTAGGCCATTTTCTTTTTCATCTTAGTACTCGCACTTAATGGTTTCGCGATCCGCATCTGTTAAGTCAGAGCGAATCGCGGCCCCTTGTAAAGTTGCCCACATTACACTCGGCACGGTACTGCGATGTTTCAGTCCCAGCACGTGTCCTAATTCGTGAATCAGCAGGCTTTCTAAATGAATATCATTAGAGTTCTGTGGCTTATCTATAAAGAAATTAAAGTACTTGGCGTCAACAATCACATCGGACTCATAAAGAGCATTGCCTTGCCAGTACAGGTTCGTTAAGGCCTGCATACTTTTTTGTGCTTCAGGCCAATCTTGCATCCAATGCACAGTGCTGATTAAGTTTTTTTCAGCTTTATTCGGAGATTCCGCATCGCCCGCAGCGAAATTAATCAGAGTCATACCGGCTACGTCATTCCAGTGTTGAGCTGCTTTTTTTAATGTATCTTCATATTCCGTTGGAAATGTCGGATGAATCTTAAGAGTCACAGGAATATTTTTTTTCCAGGATACGCGTTGCCCGTAAGAATTTTGCACAAAACCGCAGTCACTCTGTGAAGCCGTTGCTAAATAATTGTCATCGGCAGGCCCCAAAGTAGGTCCGCGTTCGCACGCACACAGAGCGAAAATAATTAAGATTATAAAGTGTTTGGGCATCTTTGCCAGTTTACACGAATTTACTTATATTTTCCTGAATGCATGGCAAAGCTCGACCAAAGGGCGGCCCCCGGCTTGCCGCCGCACATACAAAATCAACTTAATTTTGTTTGCATTTTGGCTTTCTTAGGCGGACATTGTCCGTTGATGGCTATCGGCTTAATTTTTTCTTTTCTTTTAAATACGTGGCAGAGCGTTCCCGGGATAAATGCCTGGGCCGACGAGCATTTAGGCGGCGTCGACCTGGTTATTTCTCAAATTAAAAAAGAGGAACAAATTCTTTGTACGTTAGAACATCAACATCTATTGGCCTATGATGCCCGATGGAAAAAAAGTGAGAACTTAAAAGTTCCGAAAGAATGCCAAGAGCACGGCAAATTGGGCGAAAACCTTGAGTTGATTGAGTATCGCAGCGAAAGCTTGGCTTCGCCGGAAAAAAAGACAGCGTGGAATCACAAAGTCGACATTAATCTAAAAGGGCTTCCAGCATTTACGTTGTTCGTGCGCGCCGACGGAAAATATGTAGGGGCGCATTCTACGGCGGGTTGGTCGATGTGGGTCGAGCGAAAGACTGGATCTGTGCGCTATGAATGGATAGACTCGCAAAAGACTTGTCATTTTCGTTTAAAGGCCAAAGGTCTTATTAATCCGATAAAGGGTACGATGGCAAAACTGACTTCATTGGAAGCTCTTTTCGTTCATCAGGACGCGGGCAAGCTAAAAAAGGCTTTGTTTGTGACTGAAGACCAGCGGGGCGCACGTCACACGGCCTATCTTCGCGAAGGGGAAACTTGGGCAAAGAGTACAGATAAGTGCACTCGTCAAAAAATTTGCAAAGGGCCTTTAGCAATCTCTTTTGAAGAAAATCGTCTAGCCGCTTTTAGCAATGTTTCCGACAAAAGTTATCAAGAGTTTATTGAAAAAGGCCATCCCCTGGCCTTTCGCAAAATTAGTTTAGAAGAGCTTGTGCCACCAACGGATCGGTTTCGTTAAGCTTAGTCTTGAAAATCAGCAATCGCGTCTTCGTCACGGAAGAAAGTTGTTAAGGCCGGCGAAATCCAAGTGCTTTCACTGATAGAACCTTGGTCGCAATCTTTAAGGCTGTCCTCATTTTCAGAATCGTATTCGCAAGTTTCGGTATTCCAAGCCTTCTGTGAATAGGAGATTCTGTAGCCGATAAGTTTTTTATTTTTGAAGACAGCCACGACACTGTCTAGAACAGTTTTTCCATCAGAAATATAAGGTCCTTCAAGAACAGTGTCCATCCACACGTAAGCTTGCTTGTTCGCAATTCGTTTAAACTCTGCAACTTCTGAGGGTTTAAAAGTCGTTTTCTGGCCGTCGCTGTATATTTCCTGCGATGTGAAAACTCCTGGTTCGCATTCGCCGTAACTGCAAACTTGTGCGGCCTCGTTGATTTGTTTTTGAAACTGGACAGCGTCAGGACCGTATTCATCAGCGTGTGCTGTAAAAGGAAGGGTGATAGCTGCTAAAAGTATTAAAATTTTCATGTGTGTCTCCGATGGGCGCAGATATACATGCGCCTTAGGTTCACACGAAATTCATAAAACTCATGTTATTATGCACGCCCCTATTACAAGGCGTTTACGACAGGTTCTTCGGTCAATTTGCGTTTTAAGATCTTTCCGCTGTCACCTTTTGGTAAAGATTTCA
>CAMLMF010000226.1 GCA_946480995.1 uncultured Bdellovibrio sp.
TTCCTCCGGGGGCGAAAGTCAGCTTGGTGTGGTCGACAAAAGTTTTGTCAGCCAAAGGTTTAGCGTCCCCGGCGAATGAAAATTTTGAATTCACAGTTGTTCGTCCGTTTGTGGCTGAATTTGGTTGTCAACGTGAGGGTCCGAATAAACCGTGCGTTCCTTTGATGGATATGTATCTAAGTTTAAGTGCGGAAATTTCTGCCTCGGATGCAAAGAAGATTTACCTGGAGGGAGCAGATAAGAAAAAAATCTTTCCCAAAGACTTAGAAGATAAAAGCAACAAAGACAATGTTAGCGCGATTTACTTCAAAGGCCCCTTTGAACCCAACAACACATTTCAAGTTTCTGTACCGAAGGGCTTAAAAGATTCAGAAGGTCGTCCTTTATCGAATGAAAATAAATTTCCTTTAAGTATTAAAACAGGTGAAAACCCAGTCTTACTTAAGTTCGCAGCGAATTTCGGCATTGTTGAGGCAGGTCCTGAGGCGGCTGTGGCCGTAACTATGCGCCGAGTGGAAAAGTCTTTGCAAGCACAGTTCTTCGGCTGGACGGGGCAGTTGACGGCGGCAAACTTTAAACAAATTTTGCAAAATTTAAATGAAGTGAATGTAAATTCCTATGGAGAAGAGCGCTCCAAAGTTTTTGCAAAACTAAATCGCAAGCAAATAAAAATTCAAAAGCCAGGAAAAATTTCTGATACAGAAGTTGTCGGTATTCCACTAAAAGAAAAAGGTTTCTATGTCTTAGAGATGGAAAGTCCCCTTTTAGGGCAAGGTCTTTTAGATAAAAAGGCCCCGTATTATGTAAGAACGGCGGCCTTGGTTACGGACATGGCTTTGCACCTTAAATATACCGACCAAGAAGCGTGGGTGTGGGCTACCGAATTAAAATCGGCAAAAGTCATTCCCGGTGCGACAGTCAGTATTTACAATCTTAAAGGCGATAAAGTTGTCCAGGGAACGACAGATGCTCGTGGCTTAGCGTACTTCCAATTTGCTAAACCTCATGAGCAATGGCCAAAGGACGACAGTCGTTCATTCTATGGCGGATTTTTTGCCGTTGTTGAAAAAAACAACGACTTCACTTTCACGCACACCTCGTGGAATCAAGGCATTGAACCTTGGCGCTATCAGTTGGGCTATGCAAATCGCGAAGCCCATTTGGGCCACGCCATTTTAGACCGTACGTTATTTAGACCAGAAGAAACGTTATCTGCTAAAATTATTCTAAGAAAAGACGAAGGAAAAGGCTTAAGCTTGCCATCGGCACAGAATTGGCCAAGCACTTTAACGATCACTCATGATTCAGGGTTGCAGTCATTCAAGGTGCCATTGGCCTGGAATAAAACTTCAGGTGTGGCTTTGGTGAAATGGCCCTTGCCAGCGGGTGCAAAGCTCGGCAATTGGTCTTTGACTCTTGTTAATGAAAAACCTGCGATGACGATCGACGTTGGCGGTTTTTCTGTAGAAAACTTCCGCGTGCCCTTAGTGCAAGTGCGCGTCGGGGCTCCGAAGCCAATTTTTGTTCTGGATTCAACGGTGCCAGTGCAAGTTACGGGGACGTATTTCTCTGGAGGTCCCACGGTAGATCTGCCAATGAAATTACGCTGGAGTGTTGAGGCTAATTATTTCAATCCAGAAAATGATGACTACAACGACTATACCTTCGCTAACGGTGGCGTTAAAGAAGGTGTGTTTAGAAGCGGCGAAGATGAAGGCGCCAGATACATTCCTCAAAGTGGCGTGACAGATTTCAAATTAAATACCAGTGGAGCCGCCACAGTTGACATTAGTAAATTGAAATATGGTGCAAGTCCGCAGCGTCTGCGGGCTGAAGTGGAATACAAAGATCCCAATGGTGAAATCCAAAGCTCTATTCGTTCTTTCGCGATGTGGCCGTCACAAGTCGTTTTGGGTATTAAATCAAAATCGTGGTACGCGAAGCAGGAACTTGTAGAGTTCGACACAGTCGCCTTGGATTTACAGCAACGACCGTTGAAAAATCAAAAAATCCAAGTGGATCTTTATACTAGCAAATACTATTCACACCGCAAACGTCTGGTCGGTGGATTTTACGCTTACGAAGACTTTCGTGAATATAAAAAAGTCGGCAAGCTTTGCGAAGGTGTGACAAATGATAAGGGACTGTTCTCTTGCGTTGGATCGGCCAAAGTCAGCGGCTCGGTTTTAGCTATTGTCAGCAGTAAAGATGCGCAAGGTCGTCCGACCATGGCGAATGTCAGCCAGTGGATTACCAAAGCAGGGGAATCTCAATGGTTTGGCTCGGGCGACAATGATCGCGCAGATTTAATTCCTTTCAAGAAAACTTATGAACCAGGTGAGGTGGCCGAGTTGCAACTGCGTACGCCATTTCCAGAAGCAAAAGTATTAGTAACAGTAGAAAGAAACGGCGTTCTGTCTTCTGAAGTTGTCGATGTAAAAGGGGAAAATCCAGTCATTCGTGTGCCGATTAAAAAAGAATACGCGCCGAATGTCGTAATTTCTGCGTTTGCAATTCGGGGGCGTCTAAATGATCCAAAGCCAACGGCCTTAGTCGACTTAGGCAAGCCCGCATTTAAAATGGGGATGGCCAACATCAAAGTTGGATGGAAAGAACATACTTTAAAAGTCACCGTCAACAGTGATCGCAAGAAGTATAAGGCACGTGAAAAATCTGTGGTGATCGTGACTGTGAAGGACTCTAACGGTAAGCCAGCGGCCAAAGGAGAAGTGGCTCTGATTGCGGTGGACGAAGGACTTTTAGAAATTCGGGACAATCATTCTTGGGATATTTTGCCAAGAATGATGCGTGCTCGCGCACATACGGTCGAAACAGCGACAGCGCAGTCTTTGGTTATCGGCAAGCGGCACTTTGGTTTAAAAGCTGTGGCCGCGGGTGGTGACGGTGGCGGAGTTTTACGTCGCGAACTTTTCGATACACTTCTTTATTGGAATCCTTCGGTCAAGTTAGATAACAAAGGGGAAGCAAAGGTTGAAATTCCTTTGAATGATTCAACCACAAGCTTCCGTATTGTGGCGGTGGCTCAACAAGGCCGGGAACAGTTCGGCACGGGCTGGACGAGCATTCAGTCTTCACAAGACGTGATGATCATGCCCGGTCTTTCTGGGGTGGCGCGCGAAGGTGACGAATTCTTTGCGGGTTTCACTGTGCGTAACGCTTCAGATGAAAAACAAAATCTGACAATGCGCTTAGATGTCACGCCGAATGTGGGCGAGACGAAAGCGCAGACGATCAGCCTGAACCCTGGGGAAGCTAAAGAGGTTTCATGGAAGGTGAAGGTGCCGAAGGGAACTTCGTTAAGTTACGTCGTGCGAGCGACCAATGACAAAGGTAAAGCTTTAGACGAAGTAAAAAAATCTCAAAAAATTATTCCTTTGCGCACGGCCCGTATTTATCAAAGTGAGTGGGGGCCATGGCCCGAATTTAAAAAGGTTTCTTTGAAGCAGCCGGTAACGGCGGATAAAGAGAAAAGTTCTGTTGTCATAGAGGTCTCTGAAAGCCTGGGTGGTTCCGTAGCGGGTATTAAAGAGTTTTGGAATAACTATCAATTTACTTGTCTAGAGCAGCAAGTGTCCCGCGCGATCTCTTTAAATGATAAAAAGGCGTGGGAAAAAATTGAAAGTAAGCTGGGTGTTTATATTGATGAAAACGGCTTACTAAAATATATCCCCAATTCAGATGCAGACGGCAACGTGGCTTTAACGGCCTATGTATTATCTATTGCTCATGAGGCCGGTTTTTCTTTCAGCGAAGAAAACGAAGCAAAATTACTGGGGGGCCTTGAGCAATACGCGGAAGGAAAGCTGAAAGAGAAAAACTCTTTCAACCGGGCCGATGACAATCTAAAAAAGGTTTCGGCCTTCGAAGTGCTATCCCGCTATCGTCGTTTGAATCAAAGCCTTTTAAGCTCTGTCGACTATCAAGGTGCGAACTGGCCACTTTATGCTTTGGTGGAGTGGTATCAAATTCATCTCTGGGAAAAGAATATTCCGAATCGCGAAAAGGTTTTAGCAGATGTGGAAGCACAATTGCGCAATCGTTTCTATTTTACTGCTAAGAAACTGCAGTTGCGTTCGGAAGAGCGTGAAAATATGTCTTGGTTGATGCGCGGCCCGGAAAGTTCTTTTTTACGTTTGATCGGTACGACGTTGGCTGTGCCATCTTGGAAATCGGATGTGCCAAGATTGTATCAAGGGGTTTTAGCTCGTCAGTCTCAAGGGGCTTGGTTGGTCACAGCGGACAATGCTTGGGGATCTGTGATCATGCGCAAAGTGAAAGCGGCTTATTCACAAGAAAAAGTACAAGGTCAGATTGTTGCAACCCTGGGTGCGCAAAAAAATTCGTACGATTGGACGAAGGGTCCTGATGGAATGATGGAGATTCCATGGCAGCAAGCAGAGTCCGATCTGACTTTCGCGCAACAAGGAGCTGGAAAACCTTGGATCACGGCTTCATACAAGACGGCAATGCCTGTAACGAAGGAAACTTTCGCAGGCTTTAATATCAAAAAAACCATTACGCCGAAAGAACAAAAAGTTAAAGGCCGCTGGAGTGTTGGAGATACAGCGACAGTGCAATTGAAAGTCAGCGCAAAAACGGGACAAAGTTGGGTGGTCGTTGAAGATCCTATCCCCGCAGGCGCAAGTATCGTGACACATTCGTGGGCAACCGCGGTAGAAAGAAAAGAAGAACTGATTCGTTTTTATTTAAATTGGTTCGAAGGGCCTGAGACAGTTCTTGAATACACCGTACGCTTTAACCAAGTCGGAACGTACTTGTTGCCAGCATCCCGTGTAGAGGCTATGTACAGTCCGGATATTTTTGCAGAACTTCCTGAAAGTACTTGGACTGTTCAGTAAAGGACGTGAGATTGAAGAAGACAGCGCTGGTTGGATTTGTTTTGGGGGGAGCTCTTGCATGTGTGGGAGCTTTTTATGGGATGGCGGTGAGCAAGCTGCCTGCGCTGCAGACCTATAGTGCAGTACAAAGCTCTTATCAAAGCTCGGAGCTATTTTTACTTGATCGCGA
>CAMLMF010000227.1 GCA_946480995.1 uncultured Bdellovibrio sp.
TCTTAAAAGAGGGGCAAGTCATCACGATTGAGCCCTTCTTGTCGACGGGGGCGCGCATCGTCGACGAAGAACCTGACAATTGGACGCTGGTATCCGGCAAAGAATTTCGCAGTGCTCAGTTCGAACACACGATGGTTGTGCTCAAAGACCGCGCCTTAGTCCTTACTATTCCAGATCCTATCTAGACACAGTGCCTAAAGACTTGGTGCTTTGCCTGAACAATGAAAGGCTTAAGCCATCACTGTCTTTAGGAGGACCCATGAAAGTACTTTTTGTTTTAGCTTCTCTTTGTATTGCCGTTTCAGTTCAAGCTGCGGATAAAAAATTGGGCAACGTTATTGCCATCGAAAGAGAACTTACTAATCTTTCTGAAGCCTGCATCAAAAATGTTATCAGCGACGTGAGCAAACCCAGTTCATTCTTTTCTTGTGCTGTGAAATTCACAACTGGCGCTGAAACCCCAGTTTCTAAAGGAACGATGTTTAAGATGGTTGATAACAACTGCTCTGTCGTAGGCGAAGCAATCAATGGCACTCTTTTGGTGACTTTTGCCGGAGCAAAAAGCTCTTCCACATTTGAAGCTTCACGTGCATGTCTTGAAACGGCTCTGGCTGATAAGGAGCCGGTGAAGGTCTTCCTTTACACGGTTGAGTAAGTTTCGCCTTTTGTATCGAAAAATAGAGTTTTATATCTTGCGCCGGGCAACCCGGCGCCAATCAGACCAGTTATTCCCGCCGAAATGAAAACTAAACAAGAAAGCTAAGCTTTTTTTTGGTGAGTTGAGTCCTTTTTCTTGCCCTTCATGTACCTGTTTCCTAGAATAAACGCATCTTGATAAATGCAGTGGAGGCACATTGGCTAAATTATTCTATACGGAATTACCAACTCGCGACCAACTCAAAGAGTACACTGCGCAACTGTATCCGGGATTTGATCACGAGACACTTTATTCGCATATACTTTTAAGAAGAATGGCGACGGATCTTGAGATCAATTTAGACACCTTTTTTTCGCGCTACAGTCTGTCTTCAGGGCGTTTTAACTTAATGCTGCTTTTGCAACATGCACCGAACGGCTTTATGCCTTCAGAGCTTGCGCAAAAAGTAGGTGTCACCCAAGCGACCATTTCTGGCTTGATCAACAGCCTAGAAAAAGCGGAATTGGTACAACGTAATACCCACGAAAAAGATGGGCGATCTTTTGTCATTGTTTTAACTGACAAGGGACGCTCGTTGTGTGAAGAAATTCTGCCACAATACTACAGCCGTATCACAGCCTTCTGGTCACCGTTTAATCAAAACGAAAAGAACACGCTCAATGAAATTCTTGAGCGCATGATGGCTAGCGTGACAAAAATCGGTGACGAAAGGTAGTTCCCTACTCTCCTGCCAAGGCACAGCTAAGAACTGTGTCTAAGGTAAATCCTGAGCCATTCTGAAACGGGGCAAAGTGATTGTACGAACGCCCCACCGCCATGTGCGGACTGACGCATCTTTCGCTGGCTGCTTTTAGACTGCCGTTGCTATTCACATTGTAAGGATGCGTGTTGTAGGCTTTGCTGGTATTAATTTGCACGGAAAACATCCCTGTGACTTTCGCCACAGCACAAAATGCATTGAAGGTCTGCAGCGAGCTTCCCAAGACACGAATGAGATCTGCTTGAGTTGCATTTGTTGCAATCGTGCATTGTGGATAAACTTGATTCCATTCCCTGAGGCAAGCCTGAATATTGCCGCCCGCATCTGGGGTAAATTGAAACATCCCGATATTTAAACGCGATGCTGGGGGTTGGTTAGGATCTTCGTAAAAATTCACACCCGCCGGTCTGCGATATCCAGATGGCGCATATTTTTCCGCGACCTTTTGCGCTTTCGCGGAATCGGCTGTGGTTAGGGACTCCATGTACGACAGACACATCATGTACTTGGACCATAACTTTGCGGCGTTAACATAACCTTGTGGGTTTCCGGAAAAAGCTTCTCTTCGGTACGTGTTAATTCTGTTGGCGAAGTCGTTGGCTTTTTTGATCACGGCGGCTGACGGGATATTTTTTCCATTCAAAGTTGTATTCAGCGTTTGACTGGTTACATTGCACAATGGATGCGACAACAAACTGTTAGCCACATAGCTGTTGCTGTCAGAGCTCAAACCAAAATACGAAGCGACATAGGAAAGTTGCGCTTTGCTTGCATGCATCTTTAAATCCACTGCATAGGCGATGCGATCAGCAAACCGGTCCTTGCCTTCAAGATGGATATCGCAGCGATCTGACGTGTGCGACTCTTGCGCCCGACGTACAGGCAAAAGTTCGCGGTAATTTTTGTAATTGGTGTCAACGACTTGCCCCACTGGATAAGCCACTTCGTTAAAGACATCAAAGTTTTCCGGGCGGAATGAATTTGTCGACGACGCTGGTTCTCGCGGGACGACAGCCACGGGAGGCTTGGTCGGCGACGGAGGTGCCGGTTGAGTTTGTGACGGCGGCTTTTGCGCCATCGCCTGTCCAATAATAGGAAATGCCAGAAGCATTACAAAGATGAGTGTTTTCATAACACCCAGATCGGAGCTGAGACCGAACTCTTAACGGGGCTGGACTATTGCTAGACGTTTTATGTGCGTTTTCACGAGGCAGAATTTAAGGTCCCCGCGCGAGATTCCGATAATAAATATGAAACCAAAAAGGGAGTCTCAAAATGAGTCAACAGTACGACGTTCCGAATTTGTATAGTTTCTTGCACAACACTCCAGAAGGTGGCTTAAGAAAAATGCTTATTGATAATAAGCCTTTCTCTGAAACGCATTTCAACCTTATGATGAAAATCGTGCGCGCATGCAACGAATCGCAATTCACTGAACACTTTGACAAACAGGATTTTCCAAAAGTAAAAATGGGACCTGCAGAAATTAAACTCAAAGAAAAATTTTGGGCAGATTGCATGACGACTTGGAACAACCGTGGTTTGTTAACTCCGGCGGTCGCAACTCGCGCCGCTTAATCTGCCTCTTGAAGGCTTATGATTGGATACTTAACCACAGAACAATTTTTACCCGAGTTGCGTGAAGAGCTAAAGGATATCAAATCCACTCACGGCAACTTGATCCTAGCTGATGGGCCCTTACAGGAATCTGTGTGGGCCCATAACATTTGGCTGGATCCGCAGATCATTTCCTTTGAGTCGATCACTCAAGCCGCTAAAGCTTTAAAAGATCTGGGTAAACTTTGGACCCCCGTCACTTACGAACATCATCGTCGTGCCCAACTGATTCAAGATCAATTGCCAAAGCTGCGTTCGCGCGTGATGGATTTTTTAGGGCCTTTGCCTGAGAACAATTTAGGCGCGTGGACCCTACTTGATAAAAACACACTGATAGCCTCAGCCCGAACGGACTCTCCGTTTCCGATGGGTGAGGTGCGCTTTAATGAAGACAAAGTGAATCCACCTTCGCGTGCTTATTTAAAACTGTGGGAGCTGTTCACGGTTTTTGGCATAATGCCCAAGCCTGGTGAACGCGTTGTCGACTTCGGCAGTTGCCCCGGAGGATGGACGTGGGTGCTGCAAAAAGTTGGCTGCCATGTGGTCAGCATTGATCGTGCGCCTTTAGAACCTCGCATCGCCAAGCTTCCGCGTATTGAGTTTATGAAAACCAATGCTTTTACAGTTAAGCCTGAAGACATTGGCAAGATTGATTGGTTCTTTTCTGATATTATTTGTTACCCAGAAAAACTTCTGGAACTTGTTTTGGCTTGGCAGAAGTCAGGTCTTTGTGAGAACTTTGTCTGTACGATTAAGTTTCAAGGCGCAACGGATTTTGTCACTCTTAAAAAATTCCAAGCCTTGGAAAACGCAACTGTGCGACACTTACGTCACAACAAACATGAGGTCACCGTATGGATCAAGAAATCTTCAAGCTAATCAGCAAAGAAGAAGACAAGATTCGCCTGTGGGAAGATCTTGCCGACGCCAAGGGGGAAATCCTTTGCAAAGGTAAAGATGAAAACTTATGTAACATCAAGGCCTTGTTCTTTAATGAAAAGACAAAAAGTTTAGAATGTCGCTTTAACTCGCCAGTGCGCTTAGTTTTGAATGAAGACTATTTGGGCTATGTATTTATCGGCGGAGAAAAGTATTACTTTCAAGCCAATGCTCAGTTCAATCAAGAATATGTAGTGATTCCATTACCCAAGGAACTTTATCACCTGCAACGCCGCCAGAACTATCGCTTGCACATTCCCGCAGGCTATAAGGGGTCCTTTGAGATTTTAAGTTTGAATTCCGTGGTTGGGAAAATTTCTTGTGATCTTGCGGATCTCAGCAGTCAAGGCTGCAAGTTGCAGTGTTTGGTCAGCAAGGCTTCTTTTAAAGTCGATGATGTTATTTCTGGGCAGTTAATTTTGGGTTCGCGCGAACCCATCGCCTTACAAGGAATTATTCGTCACTTGCAGTTGGACGCCTTAAAGAAAACACAAACGTTTGGTGTCGAATTTACTGCGCTAAGTCCCATTGTCGAAAATAAGCTTTTTGCTTTGACCATGGAAGTTCACAAAGAAGTCTTTAAGCGGGTCTAATGAGCTCCGCCCCAAAGGGCTCAGAAGTGCCCCTAAGCAGTTCTGTGTCTAGAGTTTGAACACACCCCTCACCGCCATCTCTCCTATATCCTTTAAAGGCCAGGCTCACATTTGGCAAAAGAGGACGACGAAATGATCGTTCGTAAAAGGAGATTCAATATGAAAACAGTTTTTGCCTCTTTACTTCTAATATCATCGTTCGGTTATGCAAACGACAGCACTGAATTGCGAAACCATAATGTTATCTCTAGCCGAGACGCCTATGCCAAAATACTTTTAGGAACTGGTCCATTAACTGAGGTCGAAGACCGTGAAGAATTCAGCCGGTCTGAACGCCATGGGTTCACACCGACACCAGCGCGCCTGCAGGCAAAAGGGTGTATCGTCAGAGACGTCTCCTTCACATCAAAAAATACCGCTGAGATTCGTCACGCTGTGTTTTTTATGCAAGGTGAAAACAGCCTCAT
>CAMLMF010000228.1 GCA_946480995.1 uncultured Bdellovibrio sp.
GAACCTTGGCTTTTTCATCTGATCGCGCGGGTCGTCCGATGATTTATACGGCTGATGCTGATGGTTCCACTGTAAAAAGAATTACTTTTGCGGGTGTATTTAACTCGTCACCATCATGGTCTCCGGATGGAAAGAAAATTGCTTTTTCTGGGCAAAGCGACAACAACTTTGATATTTTTGTGATGAATGCAGATGGAACGGGCATGATTCGTCTGACTTCGGCAAAAAAATCAAACGGCCGAATGGCAAGCAATGAAGACCCTTCATTTTCTCCTGATGGTCGCTTTGTTATGTACACCAGTGATCGCACTGGAAAAAGTCAGATTTATATTTCAACCGTCGATGGCACGGAAGAGCGTCGCGTAACAAACGACAATCACAATTATTACAAGCCAAAATGGTCAAGTAACATTGATTAATCTGTCCTTCGAGGAACAACTTAAGAAAGAGCGAAACGAGATCTGGTCTCGTCTTGCTCTTTCAGCAAAATCCAACCTGACCACTTCTGAACAAGTTTGCTTAGAGTGGAGCCGCGCCGCGGATCTTCTTTTACAAAAAACATTTACGCATTGTTTTGCCGAACAAAAAATCGCCCTTTTTGCCTTGGGTAAGTTGGGCTCTTCGGAATTAAATTTAAGTTCGGACGTAGATATTCTGTTAGTTGCCGAAGATGAAACTGCTTATACGCCCGCACAACTTCGCAAATTCCAAAAAATTCTTTCAGAACGGACTGCCGCAGGGTTTATTTTTCGCGTGGATTTTGATTTACGTCCCGGCGGCAAACAAGGGCCTCTGGTTCCTACCTTGGATCAGTTTAAAGATTATTACGGAAATTATGGAGAAACCTGGGAGCGCCTGGCCTTTGTCCGCCTGCGCGCGATAGCCGGTGATCCCAATATGCAGAAAGAAGTTTTGGCTTTTGCGCAGAAATTTTCTTTTCGTAAGCATTTAGATTTTACTCTTCTAGAGGACTTAAAAACTTTACGTTCTAAAATTCAAGGGCACTATTGGGCGCGCACGCAAGATGACGTGATTGATTTAAAGTTAGGTGTTGGTGGTATTCGGGATGTTGAACTTTTCGCTCACGCTTTGCAAGTGGTGCACGGCGGACGCGATCCCAGTTTGCAAATCAAACGCACCACTGAGGCCTTAAAACTTCTGCAAGAAAAGCACTTGTTGCCTGAACACGAAGCACAGTTCCTAGCGGCACATTATTGGAATCTGCGCACTTTAGAAAATTACGTGCAGGCTTTAAACGATGAACAGACTCATCTTTTAAAGACCTCAGAAAATCATCCTGATTTTGTCACTAAGGCTCTGCAAACTTTGCCGGAAGAAATGCGCCGTTGTGATCAGATCGTCAAAACTTTACTTGGCGAAGCTGCAAGCAGTTCAACAATTGAAGAAGAATTACAGCAAGTTGGCTTACCGGAACAAGACTTGGCGGAACTGTGGCAAGAAATTTTAGGCCAAGAAGTGTATTCACGCCATAAAGGGCGGGATGAAAATTCACGCAAAGCTTTTTTAGGAATTTTTCTAGAGGCCTTGAAAGAACAAAAGGGTGATTTGCGTCGCGGCCTTTTGCTTTTAAAAGATTTCATTCACGGCACCCGCGCCAAAGCGAGCTTCTTTGCTTTACTTCTGCGCGAAAAAACTTTGCTGCAAGAACTGACGTGGCTGTTTGGTCACTCCCCGTATTTATCACGCATTCTGTGCAATCGGCCCGAGCTTTTAGACAGCTTCGTGTACCGCGCACAAAACAAACATTCTGAAGACTTAGGTGCTTTGCTAGAAGAGCTTGCGGAAAAACGCCTGCTTTCAGAAATCATCATGGGCAGCGCTTATCTGAAGGACAAAGAGCTTCCGAATTTATTGCAAAACCTGACCTCCACTGCGGATTCCATTGTCGAAGTTTTGCTGAACGCTTTAAAGAAGGAATATCCTTCAAGCATTCAGGTTTTGGCTTTGGGCAAATGGGGCGGTCGCGAATTAGGTTTTCGTTCGGACTTAGATTTTATTTTTGTCACACCCCAAGAGCCGGAAGAAAATGATTTTAAGGTCGCTAAACGTTTTATTACTCGCCTGACAGAATCCCATCGCGGTGGTCACATTTATTCCATCGACATGCGCTTACGTCCTTCGGGTAAAGCGGGGCCTTTGGTGATTCCACAAAAAGATTTAATCGAATATCTCAGCAAAGAAGCTTCGGCGTGGGAACGACAGGCTTATTTGAAGGCGCGTTTCGTCGGTGAAGAAAGTAATTCGTTGTTACCGCATTTCATTGAGCGCGGCTTAAGCGACGAAGAGCTGACAGAACTGAATCGCATTCGCTTGCAGTTGGTGACGGATGCCAATGTCGTGAATTTAAAGTTCAGCGAAGGTGGTTTGGTCGACATCGAGTTCGCCGTCCAAGCAGCCATTTTACGAGGGAAAATGCGCCCTTCTTCGCAAAGTACGACGGATTTAATTCGTATGTTCTCCTCTAAATATCCTGCTTTGCTCGGGAACTACGAACGTCTGCGTCAAATGGAGCAGATGCTTCAGCTTGTTGCGTCAGAATCCGTCGTTGAACTGCACGCAAATCATGAGTCCTTTCATGCGCTTGCCTTGGCGTTCCAAATCCCTGCTCAAGATCTGCTCAAACAGGTCCGCGACATATTTTCCAATAATATCGAGACTCTGAAGGAACTTGACCCTCGCCGACAGGCTCACTAATAGTGAGAGAGTTGGACTAAAGTCAGGAGTAAAAATGTCGAAGAACATCGATATCAAAAAGGTGTTTTGGATTTACCTTTGTGCGTTCTTATTAGCGGCCTTCAGTTTCCGCGCAGATGCACAGACGCCTTCAGAGACGACTACGAAAGTTGAAGAAAAAGCTGAAACCAAAGCCAAGAAAGCTGACAAAAAAGCTAAGGCCGATAAAAAAGAAACTAAAGAGGCTGATAAGAAGTCTACGAAAGGAAAAGAGATGTTCGCACTATTTGAAACATCCAAAGGTAATTTTAAAGTTAAGCTTTTGAGCGAAAAAGCACCAAAAACAGTTGAGAACTTTGTTGGTTTAGCTGAAGGCACTAAAGAGTGGACTGATCCTAAAACCGGCGAAAAAGTTAAAAAACCTTTCTATGATGGTTTGGTATTTCACCGCGTGATCAAAGATTTCATGATTCAAGGTGGTTGCCCACTTGGAACTGGAACTGGTGGCCCAGGTTACCGTTTTGATGACGAGTTCCCAGCTGGTCAACAAAAGCACTCTAAGCCAGGCATCCTTTCTATGGCGAACGCGGGACCAAACACAAATGGTTCACAGTTCTTCGTAACAACTGTACCAACTCCTTGGTTGGATGGTCGTCACGCTGTGTTCGGAGAAGTTGTTGAGGGCATGGACGTAGTTCACGCTATCGAGAACTCTAAAACAGGCCCAATGGACCGCCCTGTTGAAGCTGTTACGATCAAGCACGTTACAATCGTAAAATAGTTTTTAAATTAAATTTGAAAACAAAAAAGCCCGAGGAAACTCGGGCTTTTTTTTATGCGTACGTCTTTATCAGAAAAGCTATGAATTTTGTTTTCTGACTTCAGCCATGTCGATTTCTTTAGCTTTAGCGACGACTTGTTCTAAAACTTCTTCAGGCAATGCTCCGGGTTGCATAAAAATGATATCACCTTCTTTTATCACGGCGATCGTCGGGATCGACTTAATTTCAAAGTTCGCAGCAAGCTCTTGCTCTGCTTCCGTGTCCACTTTTGCAAAACGCACATCAGGATTTTTTAAGGCCACAGCTTCAAAAATGGGACCAAAGCGACGACAAGGAGCACACCACGTAGCCCAAAAATCAATAATCACGATCTGATTATTTTCGATGGTTTCCTTGATATTTGATTTCTTGAGTTCCAACACAGCCATCGCGGCCTCCTTTAAAAAGTCCTAAGTCCAAGAGCCAGACCTTCCCTCTAAAATCTTTGATGTTCTTCCGCAAATAAGCAACGATTTAAATACATTTATTCCCATGGAGGGTTTCATGAAAAAATTAGTGGTGTGCGTACTTCTTTTGGCAGGTTTTCAGTCTCAAGCAGGTGATGCGGGTTGCGGTCTAGGCAGCTTGATCATTTCTAAAAATTCTAAAGGTCTGCAACTTTTTGCAATGACAACCAACGCTTCATTTTCTAGTCAGCCACTAGGTATTACTTCTGGAACTTCTGGTTGTTCTGCTAGCGGTTTAGTTATGAATGAAAAAGAAGTTCAATATTTCGTTGAAGTAAACCAAGAAGAACTTTCTCGTGAAATGGCACAAGGCCATGGCGAAAAGCTTTATACTTTAGCAAGCATGAAGGGCTGCAGCAGCGAAGTTTCACAAAAAGCTTTCAGCACTTTCACTCAAAGTTCTTATTCGCAAATCATCCCAGCTGCGAACACATCAGCTGTTGATATGGTCAGAAATTTGAATTCAGCATTTTCTAATCAAGGTGACTTAGCACAACTGTGCCATGGTTCGTAGTTTTCTCCTTGCATTGATTCTTTGGGCCCCACACTCTTCGTGGGGCTTTTCCTCGGAAAATGTAACCAAATACCAGACACAGATTATTGAGAAAAAACTTTGGACGGATGCACAGTGGATCAAGCTTGGGCATTATCGCAAAAAGTTTTTACAAGACTATCGCTCGCCGATCCAAGGCTCGTTTTTTATTTCTCCCGAAGGCAATAAAAATCCAAAGTCCGAACTTTTAGCAACAGTCCAATTGCTCTTTTCTGAAAAAGAAGCCGGCGCAAAAGCTCAGTGCCGTTATCTTGCGCGAACTTCATGGTTAAAAAAAGTTTTAACCATTGATCCGGCTGATTTAACAACTTGTCCGGAGCGTGATCAGTGGAAGGCCCAATTGGGCGCAGAAGAATTATATATAATTTTTGCGTCTGGTGATCTTTCAAGTGCCGGCGCCAGTTTTGGCCATACTTTCTTAAGAGCACACAATCCGAAAAATAAAAAAGAGCGCGAGCTCTTAGACTATGGCATCAACTATGCCGCCGTCACAGGAACA
>CAMLMF010000229.1 GCA_946480995.1 uncultured Bdellovibrio sp.
ATTGCCGATCTTTCAAGATACCGCGAAGAAAATGACAATCTGAAAAAAGAAATCGACACCTTAAAAGCAGGGGCAGCAGCTGCTCCCGCTGCGCCAGTTCCGGCAGCGGCTCCGGTCGCAGCGCCAGAGCCAGTTGCGGCAGCGCCAGCTCCACCGCCGCCGGCGCCTGAACCAGTGGCGGCACCAGCGCCAGTTGCTGAACCTGTCGCTGCAGCACCGGTTGTTGAAGCGGCCTCCGTGGATGCAGATCTTGAAGCTGCTGTGGCTGCGATGGCCAATCAAGCAGCTGAAGCTCCGGCAGAAGTTGCGCCAGCTCCTCCTCCTGTTGAGGCGGCCCCTGAAGCTGCCGCAGCACCCGTGGATGAAAGTGTTATCGATGATGATTTGATGAAAGAGTTCGCGGCAGCAGTTCAGGGACAGAAAGATGTTTCAGCGGCCAAAAAAGCGGATGCTGAAGCTGGCAAGCTGATCAATGAGTTTGAAAACTTCGTGACGAAAAAGAGCTAAGCTATGAATAAATTTGTTGTGGCATCATTGTTAGTTACGGGACTTACCTCAAGCGGTTTCGCAGCTACAACCGGTCCTTCATCTAGTACTTTAACTTCAGCCTTAGAAGTTCTTAAACTTCCTTCGGAAAACCGTCGCATGGTGGTCCAGGGGCAAGGCGATAAATTTTACGACAGTTTCGTACAAATGGCCTTTGATGAAGCGCAACCCATGAATGTGCGTTGGCGATCTTTGATGGCAGCAGCCGAAGCGCGCGGTGAAAAATCCACGAAGGATCTTTTAAAAGCGGGTGAACATAAACATTGGTATATGCGAAACGCGGCGCTTGTGGCTTTGGCGGAAGTGAATCCCGCACAAAGTGAAAAACTAGCGCAAAAACTTTTAAAAGATAAAGCCCTTGTTGTCCGTTCCGCAGCGGTTGCGACCCTAGAAAAAAGTGCGTCGGCAGAAGTGCGCGAACAATTGTGGGAAGAACTAAATCAAAAGTACAATTTCAAAAACAAACAAAGCCTGTGGATCCGTCACCAGATCGTTGAGGTTTTGGCGAAAAAACCCCTGGACCGAGAAACACAAAGTTTCGCCGGGCTTTTATCGGATAAAGACGAGCGCATTCACTTGCACGCCGTGCATGGTCTAGAACGACTGACGGGGGTTAAGTTGGGTGGCGAAAATCCCATCAAAAAGTCAGCTTTAGTCGGCCTGTGGAAAGACTACGTTAAAAACGAAAAAGTCGGACTTTAAAAGCCTTTTTCCAGGCAATTCTGCACACAAAACCAGACTCGACCTGACGTCGTTTTTTACCGATGAAGGGCCGTGCTTTTACGTTCATTTTTAATCTTATTTTGCAGTTTTTTTGTCGTGGCGAAAGTCATGGCGGCAGACATGTGCGAATTGTCATCTTTTAAGCCGCGAAGCCTTAAAGACGACACCTGCAAACTGCATCAAGCCGCCGCCGGTTGTGAGCAATATCACGAACAGTTAAAACAAGAACTTGGGGCAGGTGAAGCCGCACAACTTGCGATGAACTGCAATGATCGCGACGAAACGATCGATGCGGTAAAGACTTGTACTGCCACCGCCGGGGTTTTAACGGTGAGCTTAATGAAAAACATCGCGGCGAAAGCCGCGACTTCAGCGCTCAATGCCTATTTTTTGGCAGACATGATGAATGATGCCTTAAAGTCTGACAAACAATGCATGGAAGATGTTGAAGGTAAAAGGCATTTGGTCAGAACGTATAATCAAGCCGTGGCAGAATTTACGGTGCTGCTAGAAACCCGAGGGCAAAAGTTAGATGCACAGGGTTTGTCGATTGAAACCTTTGGGCCATTTTACGCAAATGATTCTTTAAAAAATATCCCATGCCAGGATTTGCGTCGCTTGCTGTATGAAAAAGAAAAAGCCTTGAAGGCCAAAGTGGGGCCGTTCATCGCCCAGGGGAAATTATCAACGCAAGAGTACGAAGACACTTTCACAGCAGGAATGATGGGGCCGCAGAATAAAATTAAATTTGAATGCTTAAAGCCTTCGGTGCAATGGGCTGTGCGCTGTAACTTAGCCAGCATGGGAATCTTAGGGGCAAAGGCCGTGATGACGCCGCTTACGAAAAAATTATTGGGTTTGGATCCAGCGACGTTGCGGCAAATTGATGAGGCAGCGTTAGCGAATGTCGGGCTTTTTGAAGTTTCAAAAAAAGGTGGCTTATACAATCTTTTTAAAAGTTCCATTTACGACAAGGACGCCGTGTATTTGGGGATTGCCAATGCCCCGGGGCATGGCACGCATCACTATTATTTGATTGCCGGGAATAAACGTTACGACGGCAGTCCGTTTTTCACGGCTTCAAAAACCAAAGATTTGAAAGAAAATGCGGCGGTTGCAAAAGGCGTGATCTTTAAAATGAACGTGCCCGAAGAAGTGTCGGCCAAAGTTGTTGCGGCGATTGAAAAGAACGCGAACTCGCGCAACTTAAGTTGTCTGAATGGCGCGTGCAATGTTTTAGACGATGCGGGAATCACCATTCCCGGTGTTGAAAAAGGGCAAGTCTTTAAGCTCATTCCCGTGGTTCGCGGTTTGGTGCAAGGGGAGGTGAAAACCTCTGCTGGTTCTGCCCCGGTGACGATGCATGCAACATCTGCCCGCGAGGTTGAGCACTTTTTAGCGCAAGTCAGAACGAAAAATCAAAACATGATTGAAAGAGCCGCGGGACAAGCTGCCTTTAAGGGTGTCATCGTGATGGGGGCTGTGGGTGTTGGTGCGGGACTTACACAAGACAGTCAGTACGTTGTGTATAAAATCAGTGAAGAAAAAAGTACTGACAAAAACTTGAATAAATAAATGCGCGAAACTAGTTCGCGCGACGTAAAGCTTCGTTGATGATCAGTTCGCGTTCGATGCGATAGAAAATAATTTTCTCTTCCAAGCCATCAGTTTCCATATATTCAGGCTCTGAAAAGAAGTCGCGCAGGATTTCGACTTTTTTGTCGATCGTGACTCGCGTGGATTCCCGCCCTTCGGTTTTTCCTTTGGCAAAAGTCAGCGTTAACTTGTAACGAATGCCGCTAGATGGGGGCCGTTGTTCATTTGGTGGCAACCAACCGTCGATACCTTTGATGTATTCTGTTTCAATCACGCCAGTGTCTTGGTTTTCTTGAGCAATAGGATATTTTAAAACCGCATGGGCTGCGCGCCACACTTGATCGTAGTTGGCGAAGAAAACTTTTTGCTTATTGATTTGGGCCATGCGCGCGTGCGCTGACGGCTTCTTATCAAACAAGCTACACCCCATAAAGGTGCAGCCTGTGAGAATCACAAGTCCAAGAAGGATTTTTCTAGAAAGAGACTGTGCTGTGTGTGACATGTGTTGCGGCTTCAATCATAGCAGGGCCTACGGGAGCTTGGGAAGCAGTTTGGCTGCCGACAAAACTTACGGCCCAGCGTTTCTTTCCAGGGGTTGCTTTGTCAGTTGGCCAACGCGGAACCTTCATGCTTTCAAGCCATGTGGTTGCATAGATTTCCCACTGCGGGTTTTGGATCTTCACTTTTGCAGCGCCTTGCTGAACTTCTTCTTCGTTCGACAGAACGGAATAAGTCGCAATCGGATTAATGCCCGCAACTGCACTGAATTTAGGCATAATCACATCGTCCCCAGAAACTCGTGGGTCTGCAATCATCGGCAACATTTTCGGAGTAATCCCGGAAACAAACGGAGCAAGGGCCGCACTCATACGGTCTCCGCCAGTTTTCATTTCTTCTGATTTTTTTAGGACACCTAGGGCTAAGGCTTCAGCGCCCGGTAAGATGTTAAGCTCTGCTTTATCGAATTGTGGGATTTTTTTAAAGTCGGTGGGGATTAAGTATCCAGACTGATTGGCAACGCTGATGGCGATAAAGATTTCGTCATGTTTTACGGCTGGCGCCACCATCACTTTAGGCTCTGCAAAAGCCAGTTCGTTGGTTGGTAGGTCGATTTTAGTTTGCGAGCTTTTGATTTCTAGATCACGAACGGCGCCGCCATGGATTTTGAAATCGTTGATCAATTCATAAAACGCTTTGCCAGCGCGCAGTTGATCCACCGTAGAACGGAACGGGAAGCGGCCGCGAGCTGCGAACACGCGGTTCACACCAGGATTGCCGTAATAAATTCGGTAAATCGGTTTGTCCAATTTCACCGTAAAGATCCCGAATTTTTCTTCTTGAGAAGGCAAAGAAATATTCGAAGGCACGTCGATTTGCTGGCCAAGCGGGGTGATGCGATCTGTTTGCGGACTGATCACGCGGTCCATACTAAATGACAACATATCCAGTTTGCTAAATGCAGGCATCACCAAACCAAAATCAGCCCAACCATCTTTGTGTACGATCGGCAGATTTAAAGTTGTCCCGGTAACTTCGTGTTGGATTTTCGTTGGCTGAGCGCGTAAGCGGATATTTAAAGCCCCTGGTTCTTGATTTAAATAAGTCAGGCGCATGTAACCTGGGGCGTGAACCGTGATCGGTTCCGTGGTGTTCCACTGGGCTGGGATTTCGATGCGGCCATCAGCATCAGCGGTCAAAAAGTTGCCTTCAAAAGGTATATTTAGGGCAGATCCGATTAAAATTTGAGCACCGGCCAAAGCTTCGCCGTCATAATTTTTAATAGTGATCACGTTTTCTTGGGTTTGATCATTCCAGATCAGTCCCGAAACTTGTTCCGTGAAAGAACTTGGTTTTTGCGGTTTTTCATCCTTACCGCAGCCTGCAAGCAATGCCGGCACAGCTAATGACATCATTAGTTTCTTCATAAGCTTCCCCCTCCGTGGTGGTTTTCTTACAACACCTGTTATTGCATTCGCGAAGAGCTTTGGGGTCAAGACTAAAGGCGGGGGAGATTGTGATTTTTAAAAAAGAGCATATAACGCAAAGCCCATTATTGACTTAGCGCGCCCCAACCATTAAAAATCCTAACTCGCACAATCAAACGTGCTTCGTGTGGTGGGGTAGCTCAGCTGGTTAGAGCAACGGAATCATAATCCGTAGGTCGGC
>CAMLMF010000230.1 GCA_946480995.1 uncultured Bdellovibrio sp.
GCGGAAGCCCATCAAGGAACCCTTCATGCCATTTTGGGTCAGTAAAGTTTCAAGTTTTTGCGCTTGTTTATAGCCTAAGACTTGATCGGCTTCGCCATGGCTTTGGAAGAACCTTTGGCCTGCGCGATGCGGGGCATGTTGTTTCCACACTTCTTGATTGATCAAAGTGCCTGACATGATGACCAGACCTTGTGGGGTTTCGGGCGCGCGCAAATACAATTCTGTGGCAAGCATGGCGCCTTGACTGAAGCCGCCTAAGACAATTTTATTCCACGGAACTTTGAGCTGACGAATCAGCTCCATGGTCATGTCGTAGGCTTTGTTTAAGCCCGGAGGTGTTTCGTTGGCCATGTCGCGGGTTTCTCCGCGCTCTGCCGCTCTTTGAATCGCCATCATATCGATGGTCCACCAAGCACGCCCAGTCCATGCGGGGCCGATGGGGACTTCAAGAGGTCCGTTCGGGAAAAGCCAGTTGTAAGTTTTTTTTGTAGGGATCATTTCGCCCAAAGAAAAAAGATCGTTACAGTCGGCACCGTATCCGTGAAAGAACAGGACCCACGAGGCGTCGTCGTTATTATTTATTTCTTGGCAATGTATTTTTCCGAGTTGTCTCATATCTCTGTCATACGCTATTCTTGGGGGCGAGTCTATGAAGCTAAATCAATTATTTGCCGTCATTCCAGGTCCCACTGAAAGTTCACCACGTCCCGAGGTGGAGCTGAGCGGTATTTTTAATGACGCTCGACAAGTCACTGCAAATTCTGTTTTTGTGGCGATTCGTGGCAGCAAATTAGATGGGCACAGTTTTATTCCGGAAGCTGTCGCAAAAGGGGCCTCGGCCTTGGTTGTTGAAGATCGCACCCTCGTTCCAAAAGATTATTCTGGATTTGTATTGCAAGTCTCCAACACGCGTGAAGCCTTGGATACGTTGGCCAGTCGTTTTTATCTTGAGCCCGGCCAAGAACTTTTCTGCGTCGGTGTAACGGGGACCAATGGCAAAACTTCTGTCACCTATATGGTCGAGGCTATATTAAACGAAGGCCGCATTCCGACAGGAGTTATTGGGACTGTGAACCATCATCTGGGCGCAACGGTATGGCCTTCAGAAATGACGACACCAGATCCGATTTTTTTGCAGAAACGTTTGCGTGAATTTCGTGATCACGGCGCCTTGGCCGTAGCGATGGAAGTGTCGTCCCACGCTCTTGATCAAAAGCGCGTGGACAGTGTGCCTTTTAATAGCGTCGTCTTTACCAATCTGACTCGAGATCATTTGGACTATCACAAAACGATGGATCAGTATCTTGAGGCTAAGCAAAAACTTTTTACCGATCTGTTATGGAAGACTGAAAAAACGCCGATCTTTGCGATCGTCAACATCGCAGATAAATACGGTCGCCGTTTGCGTGTGGCGGACCCAGCAGAGCTGTGGACCTATGGGACTCAGGATTCTGATTTGCGTTTTGAAATTATCAAAATGAACTTTGCTTTAACTCATTTTAAAATCATCACTCCGCGCGGTGAAGGTGTAGTGCATTTACCGATGTCCGGTGTACACAATGTGCAAAACGCTGTGGCGGCGATTGGTGTTGGTCTGTCTGCCGGTTTGCCTTTGTCGGTTTGTATCGCTGCTCTTGATGAGTTCACGGGCGTGCCAGGACGTTTGCAATCTGTTCCTAACCACAAAGACTTGGCAGTCTTTGTTGACTATGCCCACTCGCCGGATGCTTTGGAAAACGTTCTAACAGCTTTAAATAAAGTGCGTGAAAATTTGCAAAGCAAGTCGCGCATCTGGACGATCTTTGGCTGCGGCGGTGATCGCGACAAGGGCAAGCGTCCTTTGATGGCGCAAATGGCGTTAAGGTTTTCTGATAAGGTCATTATTACCTCTGATAATCCGCGCACGGAAAAGCCTGAGGATATTATTCAAGATATTTTAGCGGGGGTTGCGGGGGCCGATAAATCTGCAACCACTGTGTTGGTCGATCGCAAAGAGGCGATTGAGCACGCGATTAAAAATGCCTCTGCTGGCGATGTGATATTGATTGCGGGCAAGGGGCATGAAGACTATCAAATTATCGGTAAAGATAAACTTCCATTCAGCGACATCAAGGTGGCCGAAGCGGCTTTGCAAGGGAGATAGCAATGCGATCCATGGACGTACAAACAATTGAACGTGCAACAGGGGCCAAAGTTTTAAGTTTGAAAGAAAAAAACTTTGCCGGCATTGGTACGGACACGCGTGCTGATCTGACCAATCAATTTTTTATCGCGTTGAAAGGCGAAGCGTTTGATGCCCATCAGTTTTTGGATAAAGCCGTACAGCAAGGTGCTGCGGGTTTGTTGGTGCATGAAGAAAATGAGCTGGTTAAAAAACTGCAAGGACAAGTAACAATATTGCTTGTTCCCGACACTTTAAAAGCTTTGCAGCAATTGGGCACCTGGGCGCGCCGCCAATCCAAGGCAAAAATTTTGGGCATCACAGGTTCGAACGGTAAGACAACGACCAAAGAATTTGCGGCGGCTTTGATTGGTTCAGCTTTGGACGTGCATTACAACAAGGGCAGCTTTAACAACCATTGGGGCGTGCCTTTCACACTGTTGCAATTGCCGGTGCATAAAGATGTCGCGATCATTGAAATGGGTATGAATCACGCGGGAGAATTAACCGAGCTGGTGCACATCGCAGAACCCGATGTTGTCGTCTGCACAATGGTCGGTCGTGCGCACATGGAATTCTTTGGCACGATCGAAAAAGTGGCGGAAGCGAAAGAAGAAATTTATGAGGCCGCTAGCAAAAATACTTTAAGAATTTTCAATCTCGATAATAAGCAAACACACAACATGTATGTGAAGGCGCGAGAAAAATACGATCACGCCCGCTTAATGACTTTTTCGGCTGAAGATCCTCGCGCTGATGTGCATTTGTCTATTACATCAATGAGTATGAGTGAGTTGTTCGTAAAAGGTGTGATCGGCGGCAAAGAAGGGTCGGCTGTGGTCCAAGTATTTGGCGCGCAGAACTTAACAAACTTGATGGCCGCCGCGGCATTGGGTTTGGCGGCGGGAATGACGCCGGACCAAGTTTGGAAGGGATTGCCCGAGTGTCGTACAAACTGGGGACGCAACCAGTTGGTGCATTTAAAGTCCGGCGCGCAAATGATTTTTGATGCCTATAACGCCAACCCTGACAGCATGAAGGCTTTGATCGACAATATGAAATTGTTAACAGTGCCAGGCCGTAAAGTCGGTGTATTTGGGCAGATGCGTGAACTGGGTTCTTCATCGCCAGAACTGCATGAAGAGCTGGGAACCTGGGTGGGACAAGTGGGCTTTGATAAAGTTTATTTTATCGGAGACGACCACGCGTCTTTTGCGCGTGGCCTGGAAAAAGCGGGCTTTAAGAATCCCGCTGTGGTGAAGGCGGATTTTATGGAATCTTCCGGAACAGACTTAGCACAGTTCCTGAAGGCGGGGGATATTGCTGTTGTGAAGGCTTCGCGGGGGACAAAACTTGAACGTTTTGTTTTTCCTTGCGAACCTTTGGATTTTGCAGAAAAGCAGTAGCCTCAGGCCGCTGCTTTAAAAATGGGGGTGTGCTTCCCAATAAGGCGAGGTACATTCTTAGTCCCACTTCTTTTGGAATTTTTCGACTTTATCAATCAGCTCTTTCTTTTGCTCTGGGGTCAGAGTTTTATGTAAAGCTGCGACCTTATCTAGATACTTGTCAGTTTTTTCTTCCATGCGCTGGCGACGGGCATTGATCAGCTCTTTCACTTTGGTTTTATCAAGGTCATCTGCCAGAATCATATTTTTGAAGTCGTCTTTCATGCTTTGACGGCGATTTTTTTCTTCAGCAAAATCTTTTTTAATTTCTGCCGTGATATCGTTTAACAGCGCTTTTTGTTGTTCGTTAAAGTCCAATTTATCAGCGATTTTTTCGGAGATCGCAGCGATTCTTTCTTCGGGATTTTTGTGGCATCCAGCCAGGGTGCCGACCGCCCCAATTGCCAATAGAATTCCTAAAGCACGAGGCCATTTTCTTTTTGCGTGGTATCTCATCATAACATCCTCCATAGGTTGTTTCTGAAAACAGATTAATCCTTTGTGAAGGGCAAGTGGTTGCTGGGCTGTTAATGTTTGTAACAAATTGTAACTACCTGAATATTCAAGGGAAATGCCTTTTGGTCGGGGCTTAAATAGGGTATAGTCAGGGACATGAATCGCATACTCCTGATCGATGACGATCAAAAATTAGGTGACCTTTTAACGCAATATTTTGCGCAGTTTGATTTGCACATGACGCAAAATATTTTGCCGTCGCAAGCTTTGCAGTCTTTAAAAAAAGATCGCTTTGATGCCGTCATTCTGGATGTCATGTTGCCTGAAATGGACGGATTTGAAGTGTGCAAAAAAATTCGCAGCTTCAGCGACATACCTATCTTGATGCTGACGGCCCGGGGCGAAACCTCGGATAAAGTTTTAGGCCTTGAATTGGGTGTGGATGACTATTTGCCCAAGCCTTTTGAACCCCGTGAATTGGTTGCGCGCATGAAAGGGCTGATTCGTCGTTCGAAAAAAACAGCGGTGGTGAGCAAGTTGAAATCCGGTGCTTTGACTCTTGATCCACAATTAAGATCAGCGACTTTGGACGGTCAAGATTTAAACCTAAGCACCCACGAATTTGAACTGTTAAAGTTTTTAATGGTTCATGCCGGACAAAGTCTTTCGCGTGATCGAATTATGGATGAACTTAAAGGCATGGATTGGGAGGCTTACAATCGCAGCATTGACGTCGCAATCAGTCGGTTGCGCCAAAAACTGAAGGACCCGGCAAAGTCCCCGGTGTTCTTAAGAACAATTTGGGGTGAAGGATATTGTTTTATCGCTCAGGTGGAAGAGGTTTTATGAAACGTCGTGGAATGAAGTTGCTCATTAAAATTTTTCTAACATTTTTTTTCACGGCCTTGGTTATCATTGGCGGTGTGGCATGGCTCAGTCACTCTTTGCAGCCGGAAA
>CAMLMF010000231.1 GCA_946480995.1 uncultured Bdellovibrio sp.
CTTCACAAGACATCACCAAGACGTCATTAGCTTTCAAATTTAAAGTTTTCGCAGCGGCATCAGAGATCCCGGTAATCTTAACTTTACGCACAGAACGTGAATCCGTATGTTCATAATCAAAACCTTCACAATCCGTAACATCCACCGGAGTTACAACTGGTTTTCCGACTTGACGGACTTTGGTGAATTCAAAGGTAATTTGCAATGCGCCAGAATCCCCTACGTCTTCACCAACGGTAGATTTACCCTTTTCTTCAAAGTTTTCATAAGCTAGAATTCTGTCTTCAGACTTAGGAGCATAAAAGTTAGAATAGCCCCCGACCGCATAATTTGAGCCTGGACCGTTATAGATCAACTTAATACCGTTTTTAGCCGTGCAAGAATAGCTAGCGTAAATATGAACGGCATGGGCCTGTGTAGTCATCATTAGTAAAACAAAAGAACTCAAAATTGCTTTCATGTCTGTCTCCATAGTTATTTAATTAAGAACAGCGACTATACGCGAAAGTTCAGCGTGATCCCATTACAACCCGGCAGACTGCAAAAACAGCAAAGCCGTAAAACACTTCGACACTGGCGCTTTTAGATTAGGAAAACCCATAGGATAGAGCCTAGAGGAAGAGAAAAACGACAAAAAAAAGGGACCCCTATTGGGATCCCTTCTGAAACTTAACAGTCTCTAAGATGACTTAGAATTACTGTTTCGTGTCTGTTTTTACGTTTTTCAACTGGTCAGCAAACAAGTCACCGAAAGTAGACTTAGAAGTTGCAGTTGCTTTTTTAACGTAATCGTCAACGTCCGCTTTTGATTCGCGAAGTTTAACAAGTTTCGCAGACAAACCGATCTTACGAGCGTCTTTGTCGATAGAGATAACTTCAGCTTTTACAGATTGTCCTGGCTTAATGAAGTCTTCAACTGTGTTGATTTTATCAGTTGTTAGTTCAGAAATATGGATCAAACCTTCGATATCAGACTCAAGCTCAACGAAAGCACCAAAATCAGCTGTTTTAGTTACTTTAACATCGTGTTGTGTACCGATAGCGTATTTAGATTCGATATTTGACCAAGGATCAGACTCAAGTTGTTTGATGCCCAAAGAGAATCTTTCGTTCTCGATGTCTACACCTAGAACAACCGCGCGTACTTTAGCACCTTTAGCGAACATTTCGCTTGGGTGATTTACACGTTTAGTCCAAGAGAAGTCAGAGATATGAACTAGTCCATCAATGCCTTCTTCGATACCGATGAAGATACCGAAATCAGTTACTGATTTCACTTCGCCTTCAATGATAGTTCCAGGAGCGTAAGACTCTTTCAACTCAACCCATGGATTTGCTTGAAGCTGTTTCATGCCCAAGCTGATGCGGCGGTTTTCAGTGTCTACTTCAAGAACTACGACTTCAACTTCTTGATCAACAGTGACGATTTGTGAAGGATGTTTTACACGTTTTGTCCAAGACATTTCAGAAACGTGGATCAAACCTTCGATACCTTCGCCAAGCTCAACAAATGCACCGTATTCAGCCAAAGATACAACTTTGCCTTTAAGTTTAGTGCCTGGAGGGTAAGAAGCTTTTACTGATTCCCAAGGGTCAGAGTGAAGCTGTTTCATGCCCAAAGATACGCGTTCTTTTTCTTTATCATACTTAAGAACTTTAACTTGGATCTCGTCGCCAACATTCAACATTTCTGAAGGATGTTTTACGCGGCCCCAAGACATATCAGTGATGTGCAACAATCCGTCCATACCACCAAGATCAATGAACGCACCGTAGTCAGTGATATTTTTAACGATACCAGTAACAACTGAACCTTCCGCCATTGTATCAAGAGTTTGTGAACGAAGACTGTCGCGTTCTTCTTCAAGAAGAGCACGGCGAGAAAGAACGATGTTGCCACGTTTCTTATTGAATTTGATAACTTTGAATTTGAATTTTTTGCCAAGGTAAACGTCCATATTGCGAACTGGGCGTAGATCGATTTGTGATCCAGGCAAGAATGCTTTAACGCCGATATCAACGCTTAAGCCGCCTTTAACTTTAGCAACAACTGTACCTTCGATAACTTCTTCGTTCTCAGCTGCTTTAGAGATGTCAGTCCATGCACGAAGCATGTCAGCTTTGTCTTTAGAAAGAACGATCATGCCGTTTTCGTTTTCGATACGGTCGATAAGAACTTCTACTTTGTCGCCAGCTTTAACGTCACGAACGCCGTCAACGATACGGAATTCATTGATCGCGATCAAACCTTCAGACTTGTAGTTGATGTCAACAAGGACATAGTCAGATTGAACTTCGACTACTGAACCTGTCACAACGTCGCCGACTTTGAAGTCTTGCTCTTTCATGGAAGCTTCGAACAAAGAGTCGAAATCTCCTTTTTCTGATTTTGAAGTCAAAAGACCAGGATTTGCTGGAACTTTAGAATCTTCAGCATCCAAGAAAGCTAAAACTTTCTGTTTCTCCAATTCGGCTTTGTTTAATTGTTTCGTCATAGTTTTTTTAAAAACCTCCTACGTAGTAAGTCCTCCGTTGTTATGGACCCGCTTTGCGGTATCCCTGGAACCTACCCGTACCTTTCTTCGCTCTTAGGCGAACCAATGGTTTAGCTACGTTGAGAGGGCGAGTCAAAGGATTTACCGCGAAAAAATCGCCTTTTTTCAGAGGACAATCCCTAAAGAAAAGGCGCCCCAAGGGTCCCTGGAGCAGAAGCGCGGCCGGCTCAAACCACTCACCCTGTAAAATGCCTAAGTCCATCGACCTAAAATTTTACGTAAATCATTGATTCTAAAAGGTTATTTTAAATACTCGGACGCGCAACCCAAGCCCCACATTTTAGGGAGCTAAGGGCCGAAATAAAAAAAGCCACCGTTTGTGCGGTGGCTTTTGGTTTTTTAAAGTTAAAATTTTAATAGCGGATGTACCATTTGTAGGTCAGTGGATCCACTGTGCAACCGTTGCCGCGCGTACGCATGCTGTTGCAGTACAAAGATCCGTCCGTACCAAAGCGTGCTGAACCGCTAGACGTTTCACCGTTATTTTCACCGGTAAAACGTGCTGACGTTAAGCAGTAAATGGGACGATTTCCTGATTGAGAACGGTACACTTGCTGACACTCTTCATTGCCACTGTATGTGATCGACAAAGCCGAACCGCCCGAATAAAGGCGCTGCTCCGGAACGATGACCTTCACATCAGTGCCCGCATCGACGTGCCGTTGCAATTCATCAACGGAACCGACGATAGGAGAGCCCCCACCTTGCGGAGTTTCCACAACCAAATGCCAAGAGCCGTCCTTCAGACAATCGTCTTTAGAAGCGAAGCCAATAGCCGCATAGTCGTCGCACTTTTCCGAAAAGCCTTGGGTCCCATCTCCACGCGTGCCTCCGGAGTCGCCAGAATTGGATGTTCCCAACGATGACAAACTTGAGCTGTCGATATTGGTAAATGCGTTTGGCGAACAGTTTTGAAACGCCAACACTACCAAGAGTGACGAGGCTAAGAAAGACAGAGATAAAGTCTTTTTATTGTAAAACATAGTTCCCTCTTTGATTCGTAAACAGAAATTTTATCTTCCCCGAGAAAACTAGTACTTAATTAACCATTTCGTAGCAATTGGGTCTGCCACACAGCCATTGGAGCCTGGAAAATTAATACCATTACAGAAGACACGACCATCAGTTCCGTAGCGAGCTGAACCATGGCTAATTTCTGCATTCGCCTCGCCTGCAAAGCGCAGAGGGCTTAAGCAATAAATCGGACGCGAACCGCTTTGTGAACGGTACACTTGCTGACACTTTTCATTAAGATTGATATAAATTGAACTTGGCGAACCGTTGATTGAAAGACGCTGATTCACAGCGATCACCTTCACATCAGCACCTGCCACCATATGAGTGTTCAGCACTTCGACCGAACCGTAGGTAACGTAAGAGCCTTCGTTTTCATAGACTACGTGCCAACGACCGTCCTTCAAACAAGCATCTTTCGAAGAAAAGCCTGCCGCAGAATAATCATCACACTTCATTGAATAAGAACCCGCTTGTGCTTGAACAGCGACAACGGAAAACAATAACGCGAACGCACTGACTTTTAATAAAGTAGTTTTCATCTGATTCCCCCATGCCTTGATATTATCGGCACCCCCTGGGCCTTGCCTTAAATAAAAGCAAGGAATCTCAAATGAAGACATAAGATTTGATCTGTAAACACGAAACGTTTCATTTTACGACAAAACAAAAGGGCTTTCTGCCAGGAAGCCTCTTTATAATTTGCAGATCGTTTGTGGGACTAAATTTTATTCTGAACGTATTCGACAACTTTTTCGACGACCTGATCTAAGTTCAGCTCCGTCGTATCGACGATGTAAGCATCCTCAGGCACTGCCATAGGAGCCACTTTGCGCGTGGAATCCTGCAAGTCTCTTTGCTGTTGCGCTTTGGCCATGTCGCCTTGATCAAGCCCTAGCTCTGCGGCACGACGAGCTGCGCGGTGTTCGCTATTTGCGGTCAAATAAACTTTGGCTTCCGCCGTTGGAAAAACGACTGTGCCGCAATCGCGACCTTCGGCAACCAAGCCCTGAGGACCATTGCTGCAATTTCTTTGTGCATCTAAAAGAGCTTTACGAACTTCTGGATAATGACTGACTTTACTAGCAAAGTTGCCGACATCTTCGTGTGCAATCAAATCAGTCACGTCATTATTTCTAAACAAAACAGTGGTGCGTGCATCATTCATTTGCACACTCCATACGGGGTCATGGGTCAGTTTTGCCAAGGCTTGAACGTCATCTAAATCGATATCTAGTTGAATCGCAGCGAAGGCTAAACCACGATAGAAGGCGCCTGTAGAAACCCAGTTCCAGCCCAAACGACGAGCAAGTTCGCGACTGACTGAAGATTTTCCTGAGGCCGCGGGGCCATCAATCGTAATAACCATTCCCATAACTCTCCATAAATATATTCAACAACAGGGATCTTACAATCCCCTGCCAACTTAGGCTTCCTAAGTCAGTAC
>CAMLMF010000232.1 GCA_946480995.1 uncultured Bdellovibrio sp.
AGCTTTTCTATCTATGAAAAAAACTAACAAACTATTTGGCGTCACAAAAGCTTCAAAAATATTAACATTTTTTATTGTCATGACCGCCGTTGCGGCCTTGGCGGCGACAGCGCACTTGCTGTATGAAAGTTCGGGAACTTCACGGTTCCAACTTTTTAAAGATGCACAGGGCCGTCACCCCGTTGTGCAAACATCGCAAGACTATCGCACTCATGTGAAATACACAGAAGCCGGTGGCACAGAGTTTTATCTGGTCGGCAGTCAAAAAACTTTGCGTTACTATCTTGATGCCGATGGCGTGACGGGATCTCTTTCGTGGAGCGTGCGTAAAGGGGAAGATTTTAGTAAGAAGCTTTGGGTTCGCACAGAAAAAGCCACGATTTTAAACGTGAACAATAATTTACCAGTGGTGGTTTCCGGTTTAAGTGGGTGTTGTGCGGAAATGACGGGATATCGTTTGTTTGATTTAGAAACAGGCACATTGATCATGTCCTTTAATGACTTCTTGATGCGAGAAACTGTCGTTCAGCCTTATGTGTTAAGCGTGCCGAATTCTTCTCTTGGACCTCGTTATATCGGAGTGATTTCAAAAGACAGTACACGCGATCTTGATTTTATTGATGCGACGTCGGGTAAAGAATCTGTATTGCTAATTAAATATGCGACGGAAACTTTAAAACAAAAAATTCAATTAGACATGGAAGTGGCTGCTGGATTTTCTCCGAGCGTTTTAGAGGTCGCTTTGGAAAAAGATCCCACTGTTGTTGATAGTGCTAAGATTGAGATTAATGATGGGCAGGCAACTCTCTGGAATATCGACGGGGCAACCTCTGCAAATGCCATTACAGGTGTCTATCTTAAACTTGTTGTCGACGCGGGAAATGGTGCGAAAACAGTGAAAATCCCAGTCAAAAACGATCAGTTTGATTTGACTGCGGCAGAGCTTCCACAGGGCGTCGTGATTCATTCAATCGTGCAATTAAGAACGTTTAACGCAGTGAGGAATTGAGTCTATTGAAGCCCCTTTTATTGATCCTGGAAAGCAGCTAAGATATGAATTATTATGTCTTTTGTTCATCTTCACGTCCATTCAGAATATTCCCTTTTAGAGGCCGCGTGCCGGGTCAAAGCAATTGCTAAAAAAGCAGCAGCGATGAATATGCCCGCCGTTGCCTTAACCGATAACGGCAACATGTTTGGTGCAGTCGAATTTTACTTCGCCTGCAAAGACAATGGCGTGAAACCTTTGTTGGGGTTGGACGCGTATTTAGCTCCCGGATCGCGTTTAGAAAAAAAACAAGATCGTGATCAAGTGCAAAGCGGACCTCGTCGCTTGGTGTTCCTTGCGCAAAATACGGAAGGTTATAAAAATCTCTGCAAACTTTCGACGATTGGTTATCAAGAGGGCTTTTACTGGAAGCCACGCATCGATTATGAAGTGATTCGTCAATACAATGAAAACCTGATCTGTCTTACCGGCGGTTTGCGTGGCGAAGTGGCTGAGGCCTTTTTGCGTGAAGGGCCGGATGCGGCTTTAGCAAAGATCCGTCAGTTAAAAGAAATTTTCGACGATCGTTTGTATTTAGAAATGTGTCGCACCGGAGTGCCCGAGTGGGATCGCATTAATCCGTTCTTGCAAGAGGCTTCAAAAATCGTTGGTGTGCCGGTCGTGGCCAGCAATGATGTGCACTATATGGCGCAAGATGATCAATTGGCGCAGGAAGTTTTAATCTGTATCGGATCAAATAAAACACTCAGTGATGAATCGCGCTTCCGTTTAGGGACGGATGAGTTTTATTTAAAAAAACCAGAGCAGATGATTGAACTGTTTGCGGATGTGCCAGAAGCGATTGCCAATACTTTGCAAATTGCTGAGCGCTGTGATGTGAAGTTTAAAGTTAAAGATGACAGTGGCAAACCTGTGTATCACTTGCCGACCTTCCCGACAGATAATGGGATGTCTTTAACTGAATTTATCGCTGAAAAAACCAAAGAGGGCTTAGAAGAGCGCTTTGAAGAAGCCCGACTGCGCGGCGAAGCGATTCCTGAAGAAAAGAAGCCAGAGTACTTTGCTCGTCTAAAATACGAACTTGGTATTATCGATCGCATGGGCTTTAACGGTTACTTCTTAATCGTCCAAGACTTCATCAACTGGGCCAAGAGCAACGATATTCCAGTCGGTCCGGGGCGTGGATCCGGAGCCGGGTCCTTGGTGGCGTATTCTTTAAAGATCACGGACCTAGATCCTTTGCCGAACTTCTTGCTGTTTGAGCGTTTCTTAAATCCAGAGCGTATCTCCATGCCCGACTTCGATATCGACTTCTGTCAGGATCGTCGTCAGGAAGTGATTCAGTACGTGACACGAAAATACGGACAAGAATCGGTATCGCAAATTATCACCTACGGAAAATTACAAGCTCGTGCGGCGATCAAAGACGTCGGTCGCGTCTTAGGTATGACTTTCCCTGAAGTGGATGCGGTGACAAAGTTGATCCCGGAAAAATTAGGGATCAATCTTAAAGAAGCGCAAGAAATGGAACCGCGTATTGGTGAAATGATGGAAATGAATCCAACAGTGGCGACACTGATGGATCTCGCTATGCGTATTGAAGGTATGGTTCGTCATGCGGGTATCCATGCGGCGGGTGTTATTATTGCCGATGGCCAACTAGTTCGTCATGCACCTCTGTATAAAGGTGCCGACGGCGAGCAAGTTGTTCAATACGATATGAAGCATGCCGAAAAAATCGGACTGATTAAGTTCGACTTCTTGGGCTTAAAGACTCTGACTCATATCAACCATGCTTTAAAGCTGATCAAAAAAAATCGTGGTGAAGTTATCACGACACGCCAAATCCCGATGACGGACCGAGCGACTTTCGAAATGATGTCGCGCGGGGATACGGCAGGGGTGTTCCAGTTTGAGGGTGAGGGTATCACCGATGCCACTCGTAAAATTCGCCCTTCTAGTTTCGCGGATATCACGGCGATCACTTCGTTGTATCGTCCGGGTCCCATGGCCAATATTCCTGACTTTACCGATCGTAAGCATGGTAAAGCACCCGTAGAGTATCTTCTTGAAGACACGCGCGAAGTGCTTTCAGAAACCTATGGCATCATGGTTTACCAAGAGCAGGTTATGGGGATCGCTTCAAAGATCGCCGGATACTCTCTGGGTGAAGCCGATATGCTTCGTCGTGCGATGGGTAAAAAGATCAAAGAAGAAATGGATCAACATCGCGAACGCTTTATGAAGGGGGCCATTGAACGTGGCCACAATAAAGAAAAGTCATCGGATCTTTTTGATTTGATGTATAAGTTCGCCGATTACGGTTTCAATAAATCCCATGCGGCCGCTTACTCTGTAATTACGATTCAAACGGCGTGGTTAAAGTGCCACTATGCCGCAGAATTCTTTGCGGCTCTGTTAAGTACGGAGTTGTCAGACACCGATAAGATCGTCAAGTATTCGAAGGACGCGACAAAACGGGGTCTGACGGTTAAATCTCCGCACGTGAATTTCTCGGACTACTTCTTTGATGTGCACGGTGATGAAATTTACTTTGGTTTGGGCGCCATTAAAGGTGTTGGACAAAGTGCGGTTGAAGCGATCATCGAGGCTCGTAACAGCTTGCCAGATAAAAAATTTAACTCTTTAGATGAATTCTTTAATTCTATCGATTTACGTCGTGTGAATAAAAAAGTGATCGAATGTCTGACTAAGGCCGGAGCTTTTGAAGGCTTTGGTGTGCACCGGGCGCAAATGATGGCCGGTTATCAAAAGTACTTGGACCGCGCGCAAGGTTTGCAAAAGGATCGCGAGATGGGGCAATCCTCACTTTTTGACCTAGGTCCTTCTGCGGAAACCAAAGTGACATTGGAAGATGTCAAACCATGGTCGCGGACAGCGTCTTTAGCTTATGAAAAAGAAGTTCTAGGTTTTTACCTGAGCGATCATCCACTCAAAGGCTTTGATACATTGTCGGAAGTTTGGACCAGCTGTAAAGTGGCTGACTTGCCAGCGCAAATGCCGGCGGCGGGGACACCTGAGGCGGAAGCCTTAAAGGCCGCGAAAAAAGATTGGAAAAATCGGGATGCCGGTAAAAAACGTGTGGTCGTGGCCGGACTTATTACGGAGCTGCGCGAACTGATCACGAAAAAAGGCACGCGCATGGCTTTTGGTAAGATCGAAGATCTGACCGGGGCGTGCGAGTTGGTGATCTTCCCCGATTCATTTGCGCGCTTTGAAATGCAATTGCGCGATGAAAGGCCGGTTTTGATCGGTGGTGGTCTTGAAGTGGAAGAGGGCGTGGCGAAGATTATGGTCGACAATGTCGCCCCGCTTGAAGACATCCTGAAAAAGACCAAACGTATGGTTTTGCGTCTAGATAAAATTGATCCGGACGACTATCCGAGATTACAATCATTAATGAATGAATATCCAGGCACCACATCGGTCAGTTTAGAAATCGATGTGCCCGAAGTCAGCCGCAAGGTTTTGATGGAAATGGAAAATGCGCAAGGAGTGAATGTGAATAACGACTTCTTTGAAGGAGTACACATTCTTTTCGGTCGCACGGATTTTATTGAATTGAGGAGCTAACAAGATGCGCACAACTTTGATGATCACAGCTTTGCTTTTTTCTTTATTCACAAACCTGGCATCGGCACAACAGACGGAACTTGTGGATCGTAACTTTTCGGGGTCTTCTTCGGCGAAGACTCCCCAGGAAGCGAAGAAAGATATCCAAGATCAAGCGTCGCAAAAAATTTCCGAAGAAATCATTAAAGAGCTTATCGGCGACGATCGCTACGCAAAGAATAAAGCTTTGGTTACGTCTAAAATCATTCGCAATGCGGGGCGCTTTATTCCCTTTTCTAAACCTTCAGCCTTAGTGCAAGAAGGTGAAGTTTATAAAATGTCCGTGGCTGTGAAAGTTTCTTTGCGCGACTTAAAACAAATGTTGCAGGAAAATTCTTTG
>CAMLMF010000233.1 GCA_946480995.1 uncultured Bdellovibrio sp.
GATATTGTAGATTCAATGCATCTATGGGAGTATTCCCTTCAGCACAAGGGATTAGATTAAGAATGTATCATCGTTTAGCATATCTTCCGCGTCGAATTAAAATCTACATCATGCTATTTTGTGATGTTTTGCTTTTGCCATTAGCTCTTTATTCCGCTGTCGCGTTAAGGATTGGCACCTTTCAGCCGGATGTTTCTTCTTACTATTGGATTTTTCTTCTTTTGCCATTTTTCTCTGTACCGATTTTTGTGCGTGTGGGGCTTTATCGTGCGGTGATCCGCTTTATGGACGATAAAATTATCGGCACAGTTTTATACAGTGTCAGTCTTTCGGTTCTGGTTTTGGCGGCCATAGTTTTTATGGCGCGAGTCAACGGCCTGCCACGCTCTTCTTTGGTTATTTATTGGATCACGGCGATCGCGTATATTTCGTCCAGTCGATTCATGGCTCGTGGAGTGCTGCGCACACTTGAAAAAAAGAACGATCGCAAGCAAAAAGTGGCTATCTATGGTGCGGGACGATCAGGCTTGCAAACGGCCTTGGCGCTGATGTCTGGCCCTGAATATGATCCGGTGGCGTTCTTTGATGATAACAAAGATTTACATGGCAACACCGTGGTCGGAATTCGCGTCTATGATCCAGCTAGAGCATTGCAAATCATGGCAGAGCACGATTGTCGCCAGCTGCTTATTGCCATGCCTTCTGCAACCAGATCACGTCGTAAAGAGGTGATTCAAAAATTCGAAGGAAAAGACATCACGTTAAAGACGTTACCAGGCCTTGGCGACTTGGTGAATGGTGAAGTGCGAATTGAGGACATTCGTGACGTGGGTGTTGAGGACTTATTGGGTCGAGATCCTGTTCCGCCCTTTGAAGACCTAATTTCGAAATGTGTTACGGGACGCGCGGTGATGGTCACTGGGGCCGGCGGGTCTATCGGCTCCGAGCTGTGCCGACAAATTTGTCTTAATGCGCCGACGGTGTTGGTATTATTCGAACAAAGCGAATATGCGCTTTATAAAATAGAGCAGGATATTTTAAGGCATCACCCGGGAATGAAGGTTGTTTCGGTCTTGGGCGATGTTTTGAACGAAGAACATCTTTTATCCATTATCAAACAACACCATGTGTCGACCGTGTACCATGCGGCCGCATACAAGCATGTGCCTTTGGTTGAAGCGAATGTTATTCCTGGATTTAAAAACAATGTTTTTGGCACCTTAAGTGCGGCTCGCGCCAGCACAAGAGGCCAAGTCGATAACTTCGTCTTGATTTCAACCGACAAAGCAGTGCGTCCTACCAATGTGATGGGGGCGACGAAACGTTTGGCAGAGCTGGTGTTGCAAGCGCTTGCGAAAGTCGGCGAGGGGAAGACACGCTTTACAATGGTCCGCTTTGGAAATGTCCTGGGCTCGTCAGGGTCCGTGGTGCCTTTATTCAGAGAGCAGATTCGTGCTGGCGGACCGATCACGGTTACGCATCCCGATGTGACTCGTTACTTCATGACAATTCCTGAAGCTGCGCAGTTGGTCTTGCAAGCAGGTTCTATGGGGCAGGGTGGGGACGTGTTCGTGCTGGATATGGGCGAATCCGTAAAAATCGTCGATCTGGCCAAGAAAATGATTCGTCTCAGCGGTCTAGAGTTTCGCGATCCGAACACCGGAGTTGGCGATATTGCCATTGAATTTGTAGGTCTTCGTCCCGGTGAAAAGTTATATGAAGAGCTTTTAATTGGTACTAATGTAGGTCCCACTTCTCATCCACGCATTATGCGGGCGGAAGAGGGCATGATCGACGCAGCAGTGCTTTTCCCTTATCTTGAAAGGGTCTTCAGTGCCTGCCAAGCAGGCAATACAGAGTTCGTCAAAAAGACTTTGTGTGAATTAGTGACCGAGTATTCGCCCAGCGCTGAAAAAAGCCTTTAAATACACCTGTGCGCTCCCAGAATTCTTCTTAAAAGCGGCTTCCGTGCGCCGAAGCCGGGGGTATTAAAACGCCTTGCAAAAAGAGCACTTAATTATGAAGAAAACATATATTCTCTGGGAAAGTTTGTATAATAATTAGTGTCTTGAATATTCGACCTTAGTATATTCCAAGTATCTTAATTTGTGGGTGTTTTGGAGATTTTTGTGGAGCAAAAGCTTAAAGATTATTATGAAAAAAACTTCTTAGTTCATGGCGAGCATGAGAACAGTTTGGGATGGACTAAGGGGAAGCAATTCATAAGATTTTACAGCTTAACAAAGCATTTTGATCTTAACCAAATGGAGCTTCTAGATATTGGCTGTGGCTTTGCTGACATCTTAAAGTTTTTTAAAGTCAACGATATTTCTTTAGCAAAGTACACTGGTATCGATCTGATGGCAGAGTTCATTCAGATCGCAAAAAAGAATTGGCCTGAAAATAAGTATAATTTTGTTGTGGGCAATTACGCCCACTTGCCAGAGATGCCTTGTGATGTTGTCGTCGCATCAGGAATTTTTGGTCACAAAATGGGCGACAGTGACCAAGAAAATTATGAATACATCGAAAGTGTCTTTCGCAAATCTCTGGCTGACGCCCGTGTGGGTGTGTCGTTTGATTTTATTTCCGATAAGACAGATTTCAAAACTTCGCAAACTGACTTTCACGCTTCGCCTGCGAAAGTCTTGGATATAGCGTACAAGTTTTCAAGAAACGTGATTCTAGATAATAGTGCGATGCCTTTTGAGTTTTGCATCACCATCTTTAAAGACGATAGTTTTAAAAAAGAGCGCACTGTCTTTGAAAAATTCCTAATTGATCACAAAAACAAACTGACAGAGGGGAAGCTTTAGGATGAGAAAAATTGCAATGCTTCAGCCGAACTACATCCCTTGGAAGGGTGTTTTTGATTTGATCAGCAGGGTTGATGTCTTCGTTTTTTACGACGATGTTCAGTATACAAAGAGGGACTGGAGAAACAGAAATAAGATCAAGACCAAAGAAGGTGAGATCTGGTTAACCGTGCCCGTGAAAGGCAGTGGTCGACAGCTTATATGTGATGTTGAGATCGACAACTCGAAAAACTGGCAAGAGAATCACTATAAAACCATTAAGAACAATTATCTTAAAGCGCCTCACTTCAAAAACTATGAATATCTCCTTGAAGAAATCTATTTAAAAAGAACTTGGGAGAAAATTTCAGATCTTGATATTTTCGCGACAAAAATCATTGCAGAAGCTTTGGGCCTAAAACCTAAATGGGTTTTGGCAAGTGAACTCAATGTGCAAGGCAGTAAAGATGGCGAAAAAGTCATCGAGATTTGCAAAAAACTTGAATGCAATTATTTTATCAATGGTCCCTCTGCGCGCGAATTTATGGATGAAGCCAAGTTTAAAGCGGAAAATATCCAGTTGGACTATATTGAATACAAATATGAGGAATACAGACAGACGTTTAAGCCTTTTGTGCACTCTGTGTCTGTTCTCGATGTTTTGTTTAACTGCGGGGACGAAGCTAAAAAATTCATTTTTAAAGAAGAGCTGATGGTATGAAGTGGGAAAAAAAGGGATTGATTTTCGATCCACAAATATTGGCTCCGTTAGGACTTAACTCGGCACTCATGCCGATGGTCGAATTACTTGATTCTGAAAAAGATCTTGTCAGGGTCTATTTTTCCCCTCGCGACAGCCAGTCGCGCTCGTTATTAAGTTATTTTGATATTGATTTAAAAAAACCGACAGAGATCTTAAAGCTGTCAGACAAACCGCTGATTAGTCATGGGCCTTTGGGAGCTTTTGATGACAGTGGTCTTACGCCAGGCTCTTTTTCTTTCATTAAAGGAAAGAAGGTCTATTATTATACCGGGTGGAATCTGACAGTTTCTGTGCCCTCCAACAACTCTATTGGTGTCGCAGAATTTGATGAGGCATCAGGGGTTTTTAAGCGATATGGAAACGGTCCCGTCATGACGCGAACCTTGCATGAACCGTACAGCTGCGCAAGTCCCTTTGTGATGCTGGAAGGTGGCAAGTATCGCATGTGGTATGCGTCGATGGATGCATGGCTTGAGGGTGAAAACCCGAAGCACGTGTATAATTTAAAATATGCTGAATCAAGCGACGGGATCAATTGGGTTCGTAATGGGCATATTATTTTAAATTATGAAAATGAAAGTGAATACGCATTTGGTCGTCCCTTTGTTCTTAAGGAAAATGGGATTTACAAAATGTGGTATGCCGTCCGCGGGGACTTTTACAAGATTGGCTACGCCGAATCAGCGGACGGACTGAAGTGGCAAAGGCTGGATCACCAGGTGGGTATTGATGTTTCTCCCACGGGGTGGGATTCGGACATGATAGAGTATCCTTTCATCTTTGATCATAAAGGTGAAAGATATATGTTTTATAATGGCAACGGGTATGGCAAGTCAGGTATTGGCTTGGCTGTCTTAAAAAAAGAAGCAGTTTAAAATGACTAACAATTGCATTTATTTTTTAGAAGAATCAGTAAAAAGATTTCCTAAAAAAATCGCCTTAACCGATAAAGATAGGTCCTACACCTATGAGCAGTTAAGAGCGAGTGCTTTGAAAGTTGCGCAACAGCTGCAAGCTTTGGGCAGAAATAAACCGGTCGCGGTCTGCTTGCCAAAAAGTAGCACGAGTGTGATTTCGTTTTTGGCGGCACTTTACTCGGGGAATTTCTATATTCCCATGGACGTCAAAAACCCCAAGCATCGTTTAACCAGCATTCTTGAAGATCTGGGCCCCGTGGCGATTATCACTGATACCCAGACAGAATCTTTTGTGAAAGAGATTTCGGCGACGATCCAAGTGCAAATATTTAACGCTGAAGATATCATTGCCGACACGACGGAACATTCCTTCAACTATCATGAGGTCATTAGTAAAACGATCGATACCGATCCTATTTACTGTATCTACACTTCGGGCTCTACGGGAACTCCCAAGGGTGTCGTGGTGCCTCATCGAGGCATTGCTGATTACGTAGACT
>CAMLMF010000234.1 GCA_946480995.1 uncultured Bdellovibrio sp.
TCTTGCACCTAGCATGTAGGAGAAGTTTGTTAATTGAGCCCGATCTTTTCCTTGGCTGGCGATAGATTTACGATTCACATTTTTCATAATGTAAACATTGGCACCGTAAAGATTTGAGAAATCCTGATGCAACTCCAATCCTTCGAACTGCGGCAAAGTCCAATTAAAAAAAATCAGATCAATAGTTGAATCTTTGATATTCGTAATGAACGCAAACCTGATTTTATCAAGGCTATATTCCTGGATCGAAGGGCCTGGGCCTTCTAATAAGGGGTCTTGGGTCTTGTGAGCTTCCAAAATGCCGAAGAACTTCGAGACAAATACTTGGTCCGTAGAATTATCTGGATAAAGCTTCTGGGAAATGGCCGCATAATTAGGCGCCGCATTCGTAATAAGTGAGCTTGTCAAAATAGCGAAGAAAGTGACGATTTTAGTCATCTAGCAAGCCTCCAAAAGCATTCAAATGATTCTGATGTTCGATGGCTTTGGGGATGCAAATCGCTTTCCAAACAATAAGTTTTTTGCTGCCTTTTACCCCTGCGGTTCGTACTGCGCGCGCAGGTACTTTTCGTATTCTCTGAGGATATTGTTCATAACACCCTCTAATAATGCTACGAAAGCAGGATCGTTTTTGTCGGCATTAAGACCCACGAAACTTTCGATGATTTTGGCTTCTCTTTCGGCGTTGAAGAACGGCTGCCCTTCGGCTTGTTTAATTTTCCAGATGGCCATGGTGAGGTCGCGGCGGCGCTCTAAAAGAGCATACAGATCTGTGTGGACTTGATCGATTTCTTGGCGAAGGCTTGCGATGGTTTTCATTTTAAGTCTCCCCTAGTCCAAACGGAACAATGCGAATTTTAAATATCGAAGCTCTTCCATCGCCAAGGGATACGGGTGATCCACGGGCTGACCGCCCATGTATACCAATGTCCCCTTTTTGCGGGCCTTCGAAAAGGCCTCTTGGCAGATTTCCATAAACTGCGCGGTGGAGATATGGCTTGAGCATGAACTTGCCGCGAACAGTCCTTCATTGTTTACAAGCTTGATCGAGTTGCAGAACACTTTAGTGTAAGCGTTCTTGGCTTGTTCGACGGATTTTTCATTCGGCGCAAAGCTTGGTGGATCGGTGATGACTAGATCGTATTTCTTTTTTTCGACGTTTTGTTGTTCTAGGTATTCAAAGGCATCGGTCGCGATATCGTGATGAACAGTTTTAAGTTCGTTGATCGCGAAGTTGCGATCAACGGCTTGGATTGCGACTTTAGCTATATCAACGCTGGTGACTTCTTTAGCTCCGCCCTTAGCGGCGAAGATTGAAAACCCACCCGTGTAGCTAAAAAGATTCAAAACTGTTTTACCAGCGGCAAAGTGTTGGATCATTTTGCGGTTGTCGCGTTGATCTAAGAAAAATCCCGTTTTCGCAGCGTCGCGAATGTTCGACGCGAACAACGCGCCATTTTCTAGGAATTGAACTTCAGGGGCTAAAGTGCCAACGATATTCACGCCTTTTTCTTCTTCGTCATTGCGGCGCTTTAAGTACACGCATTTAATTTGCGGGAACGCGGCTTGAATTTTTTCAGCAATGGCTTTTGCGTTCCAAGTTCTTTCCATGATCGCATGGTCATGCTTGATCACGGCCGTGTCGTTGTAAACATCGACGATTAAGCCTGGCAGGCCATCGCCCTCCCCGTTTATCAAACGGAAAGAGTTCGTGATCTTAAGATCGAAAGTTTTACGGATTTCAACCGCTTTACGCCATTGGCTTTCGAAATATAATTCCAAAGTTCGTTTGATATTGTTTTTACGAAAGATCGGCTCTTCTGCCAAAACCAAAACGCGGAAGCGCAATTGCGTGTCGCCTTGCCAGATCCCTAAGGCTAAAACCTCGCCCTTAAAGCTTAAAAGATGAATGCCGGATTTGATCGAGCGACCTTCGTCAAAGCAGTTAGCAAAGATCCAACGGTGCCCGCGCTTAAGGTGTTTAGTGACGTCACGACGAAGTTCAATAGTGTGAATCGGTTCTTCAAAAGTAACTGCCGGTAACGTCATTGAGGGGTTCTCCAAAGACGGTGGTTTTAAGCCAATTTGCAGGGGACCTCAAGGACCTTCCGGGGTATTTTCGAGGGTTGGTAAATTTACCAGTCCCGGGGTATTTTTAGGCCGGGATTTGACTCTGTAAAGGTTCTGACAGAATCTCGGTCCCATGACGCAAAAATCGCAATCAGCTCGTTTAAAACCGACCCTTTTGGATCAAAAGTTCTGGCAGAACTTTGCCAAGAACTTTTGGGAGAAAAAGCCCTTGGTTCTTCGCAACGTCAAGTCGGCGTTATTAGAAATGGGCGATGCCGAGATTTTTGATCTTTTGGTCCTTTTTGCCGAGCGTTGCCGAAAGCTTAACGACCCTTCCGGGTTTAAGTTTTATATCCACGGTTTTAAGGCAGAGGCCGAAGATGTCCTGCAAGTCTTGCCAGAAAAGTCTGACAAGTCGTTGTTAGGTTATCACGCCCGCATGAAGGCCTTGTTTGTCGATTATTGTCTTGTGTGTGACGAGCTTTTGACGGTGAACCTAAAGAAGCAAGAACTTTTGACGGAGTTCACTGACGAGCTTTATCGCCACGTGGGTTTCCCAAATCGTTTTTCAGAGATGGGTCTTTACTTAGGCAATTACAAAAAGACTCCCTTCGGTGTGCATGTGGATTCTTGTGGTGTCTTTAGTTTTCCCGTCAGTGGTGTAAAAAAATTCCGCTTGTGGAGCGGCCCCTACGGGAAGAAAAATCCTGGCCTTGATCGCACCTTCAAATACGACAAGTACAAAAAAGATTCGCAGCTGGTTGAAGCTAAGCCTGGCGACATGGTTTATTGGCCTTCGTCAGAATGGCATATTGCCGAATCCGATGGTTCTTTCAGTGCCACATGGAGCTTAGGCGTGTGGGTCGATCAGCCGCACAAAGACATGGTCGCTCAATCGCTAAAAAGTTTGCTCGACACGAAACTTGGCGCTGCTGGCACAGAAGTGATGACCTCTTTTAAAAACCTGCACGATGCGTCGGGGGAGATTTCTGAGTTACCAAATGGTTACCTAAAGTCGATCGAGGTTTTGCAGAATTTAAGCGACGAAGAATTACGCGAAAGCTTTCTTAAAGCTTGGATGACGCATATTTCTTTGCAGGGTTTTAAAACGATTCCGCAAAATATCGTTAAAGTAAATTTGCAGAAGTCATTTAAGTTACGTAGCAAGAAGTCCGTGATTTTGTGGATGCAAAGTCCAACTAAGAAAAATACGTTCTTCTTTAGTTTTGCCGGGCAAACACAGGAGAGTAAATCCAAGGATCTTTTAAAAATTATCAAGACCCTGAATGCAGGGGACATTTGCACGACGAAGTCTTTAAAAAAAGATGCTAAAAAAGATTTGCAGGCTTTGACGGAATTGGCAGCACTGGGAGCGTTAGCTTAAGCTTTCCATCTCTTTTCAAGCCATTCCTCACACGCATCGGCGAGTTTATCGAGACCACGAAAGACAACCCACAGGCACATCACGAGGATGACCTTATTTTCGGCAAGCTGTTCTCTTTTTGTTTCGTCGAAAATGGCAGCAATGTAATTATGAAGGTTACCCGCAAATACTCCGCCCACCAGAATGCCGAAAATTCCGATAGCTACCAGGATCCAAATCACTGGAATTTTATCCTTACCGATCCACCAGCCCACGAGTCCCAATAACAGCGGAATCGCCAGCGACGAAAGATAAAATAGCGCGGTCCCCGGCTCCTTAAAAAAGAACACGGCAAACGCGATTCCCCCGATATAAATTATTAAGCTAGATAAAATCGAAAGTAGCTTTTTACCGATTCTCTTAGCAGCAGTCATGGTGTCCCCATTTTTTTAAATAATTCATGTTCTAAAACACCTTTATGAATATCACTCCAAATGTAGTCAGTAAATTCGGTATTGTTTTATTGGCCTAAAGGCCATCCTATTGTTGGCGCACTTCCTCTTGCCAAAGGGAATCGACCCCGCCAAAATAAATCGTCATGATTATTTCACAACGAGGTTCAAGATGAAACGCCGACACATCTTAATTGGGCTGGGAGCTTTGACGGGATTAGGAGCCCTCGCGGGCCTTGTTCGCTCGTTGTGGCCTTTCAAAACACCAGCACCTGCAGCAGGAGACACTATGATTAAAGGATCTTTTTCTTTAGACTTTCAATGGCCGACACAAGAACCGTTTTTATTTTGCGTGCACCATCACGACAAGTATCCAGTAGGCACCGCAGGTTATGGCCCAGACAAAAAATATCTTAAAGGCCGTGACTTGGGTCAAGACTTCCAAGAAAAAGACGGCTTTCGCATGTACCACGGCGAAGAAGTGCCAGGTTTCCCCGCGCATCCGCATCGTGGCTTTGAAACAATCACAGTGGTGCGCAAGGGTTATGTCGATCATGCGGACTCAATGGGCGCAGCGGGCCGTTACGGTGAAGGTGATGTGCAATGGATGACAGCCGGCGCGGGAGTTCAACACTCAGAGATGTTCCCGTTACTGCGCCAAGATCGCGACAATGAATTAGAGCTTTTCCAAATTTGGTTGAACTTACCTCGTCGCAGTAAAATGGTGCCTGCGCACTTTACGATGTTTTGGTCAGAAAATATTCCGTTCACACAAAATGATAAAGTGCGCGTCAGTATCATTGCCGGAAATGTGCAAGGTACAAAAGCTTTGGCTCCACCACCAGACAGTTGGGCCGCGGACCCGATGAACGAAGTTTTAGTTTTATTAGTAAAAATGCAAGCCGGTGGAGTTTTTAAACTTCCTAAATCACAAGGTGTCACAAACAGAACTGTTTATTATTTTGCTGGCAAAGAGCTTAAAGCCAACGACAAACGCTTAGACACCAAGGCTGGCTTTTATTTTGACAGCCAAGTGGATTTGGAATTTAAAGCGGAATCCGATGAC
>CAMLMF010000235.1 GCA_946480995.1 uncultured Bdellovibrio sp.
GCGAGTTAGATTACCTTGTCGTCGATCTTCCGCCAGGTACGGGCGATATTCAGTTGACCCTTGCCCAGAAAGTTCCTGTCGCAGGTGCTGTGGTGGTTTCAACCCCGCAAAACGTGGCTTTGCTCGACGTAAAAAAAGCCGTTGATATGTTCCAACGCCTGAACGTGCCTTTGCTGGGCATGATCGAAAACATGGCTTACATGATCAATCCTGCAAACGGCGAAAAGATGCAGCTTTTCCCTAAGGGTGAAATCGATGCTTACGCTAAGGCTCAGGGTATTCCTAAGCTTGGCGAGGTGCCTTTCAATCCTTCCGTGGGACTTGCCTGCGAAGCTGGTATTCCTATTGTCGAAGCGAATTCTAACGGAGCAGAGGCGCAGGAGTTTATGCGCATTGCGGATCGTCTGCGCGAAGTTTGTCCTTAAGCTTCTACGCCGGCTGATGCGAACGCGGGGGATTTGAGTTTTATACTTAGTGAATCCCTGGCGCTACGGGCGGCACGCGTCCTTGCTCAAAGCCGCCCGCCAGTAGGCGGGTTCGCGCATCGTGCGCCGGCTCAGGCCGCCCTTCGACCATGGCTTCACTAAGTATAAAACTCAAATCTTGCCTTCGATCTTTTGGTGTTTTCGTTTAGGTTTGTTCTTACGTTTTTTTAAATCTAGTTCTAAATCTTATTTCTTATTCTGATTATTTTTATTTTTGTCTATTGAGTAGGTCTGATGAATCTTTGTTCATTGGTAGTGGGTTTTTTTCTGCTAAGTCCATTAGTTTTTCTTTTGGTTCGTCGGGGGTGTCTACTTCGTGTTTTGTGTCTTCTAGGTTGTAGGCGGCGGCTCTTTTTATTTCTTCTTTTTTGGTGGTTTGGTGGGTTTCGGCCTCTTGGACTAATTGGACTTTGAGGTCGTCGGCGAAGATTATTTCGCGGGCGTCGTCTGGGATGGAGATTCCGTTTACTAAAAGAATATCTTTTATTTTTATCATTGCTCTGGATTTTGTTCTTAGTTCGGAGTGGTTTTTGGCGTCGAACCACATCATGACTTTGAGGCGGACTCCGGATGAGGTGAGTTCGTCGACGACGACGTTCGGTGGTGGATCTTCGAGGATGCCGGTGACATCCTTTAATGCGTTGAGGATCAGGTCTTGGACTCTTGAGATAGATTCTTGATAGGCTATGTTTACGACGAAGAATATGCGCATGCTTGGGTTGGCTGAGCGATTTTCTACAACAGATTGAATAACCATGATGTTCGGGATCAGGATAAGATTTCCGTTTAAGTCTATGATTGTGGTTCCGCGCATGTTCAGATTCTGTACGTAGCCCTGATAGTCGCCTACTTTGATCAGATCACCTTTGGTGAAGGGGCTGCGACTGGCTAATAGGATACCTGCTAGATAGTTTTCTCCGATGCCTTTGAAGGCCAGCGCCAAGAACAATGTGATAAAACCGGCTCCCCCGAGGATTGTGGCGCCTATATTGGGAACGCCCACGATACGCAGGGCGAAGTAAAACATCAGCAGCCAGATTGGGACTAATGTTAAGCGTGTGACAAGGGCTAGTAAGAATGGATTCGGGAATCTAAATCTCCACATTGCTCTTAGGCCATTGCTTAGGTATTTATCTCCGAAAACAAAAATCGCAATAACACACAAGCTGATAAGTAGGACTGGCAACAACTGCCAAGCTCTGGCGACTATTTCACGCATCTGCGCGATCACGGGTTCGATGTTGTCAGCCAGTGGTGGCTGCACTTCGACTTTGTTAACAACTGCGACAGTCGTTGGCAAGCGATGGGCCGCTTCTAGCAATACATTTAAGTGCTCGCGACTTTTTATCGAGCCTTCCAAGACGATGATGCCATCGCGAACTTTAATTTGCAGTGACGAATACCAACCGGATTCCTTCACCAAACTTTGCAGCTGTTGCAACGTTTTTTCGTCGGTCTCTTTGGTTGGAAACGTCAGGACTGGATAGTGCGTAATTGGCAAATCGGCTTTTACACTTGGAGCTGCGGTGGTGCGCACTAAGGCGCCCCACTGGGCGTTTGCGTTTGTCAGAGTGAAAAATGAAAGTGCCAAGGCCAGTACTACAAGAATCTTCATAAGCCTCCCCTTTCAGATATAGAACGTGCGTATCTTTTGCTCAACCAATCGCTGGATTTTTGAGAAAAACCACTTCGCTTTTTGTTATTCAGCACTTTTAGTTTTCACAATGAAACAGAGTCTTAGGACTTTTTTGTTTCAGCGTAAAACAGCCGCGACGGCATTTTCTCACATCAAAACGCAAATTCGACGTATTTTGAGATTCGAATGTGGTGCTATTGAAAAGCAAACTTTGGTCGAGGTATCCTGATTTTGTTGAAACCGCAGGGCTCGTGAGACTTACCTCGAGTAAGTGAATGCTATAGGGCCAGCTAAGGGAGGCACAGATGAAATATCGTATACACGATCATCATGATGAAGCACCGAAGTGACGTAACAGATCACCAGGATTGCTACCAAGAGGTTTTGGGTTCAGGCCTCTCTAAAAGAACGATGAACTGGTTGGATCTATCGATTAACTCTCAAGGAGGTTCCTAGGGTTATACTCGTTAGGATTTAGATCCTTCCTTTGCCTCAAGGCAAACCAGCGGAAACGTTGGGACGCAAAGCTAGAGGGGTGTCGGTTCGTCCACGCCAGCCAGCTGCCAAAGGTGAGTCACCTGAGGAATCAGAGGTGTGCATATGGAAGGTCAGATATATACATACAAGGATTGGTTTCATTCCCCTTAGCCTGCGAGTTATCACTGAAGATTCCTTGCAGGCACTTTTCTTTTTGTCATTACCATTAATTGTCACTCTTAATATAATCTTGTCACAATTCCAACCTAAAGCCGATTATAGAGCCCCTGGCTAAGGCCGCGCTTTTGCTATGTTTCTGCCCTATGAAGAAATCATTCGCAATTAGCCAATTCTTGTTCGTGTTTTTGTTGGGTCTTTCAGCCTTTGCTCAGCAAAGTTTTGATTACCCTAAAATCTTCGATACGACTTACAAAGTCATGGCTCACAAGGACCTTTACAAGGCCTTGAATGAATCCATCCCCCAGCAAAAAGAGCCCCTGACGCAAAGTCAGATCGTTTTTATTCTGCAAAATAAGCCGGAATACATTCCCTTGCTCGACAACGTTTTAGAATCTTTGGCCACTGCCAAAGAGGGTTCTCCAGAGACTTACAATAATTTTTTGAAAGCCGTGAAAGTTGAACTCAAACAACGCGTTCAAGCTCCAGAGTTCGTGGAACAATTGCAAGCCTATCAAAGCCCCGACAGCCCTGCCGTCCTAAATTTACCAGGTGGCGCCCCGGGGTATCGTGCTTTGCGTGTTTTCGTGAACCATCCCCGCCTGCAAAATCCCGATGACCTGAACTCTAAAGTTTTACCAGGTGATGACTTGCGCCAAGTGGTTCTGGATTTTATCGCCGGCTCGGAGGAAGAAATTTGGTACAACGTTTTTGACTTCGACTTAAAAGTGATCGCAGATGCCTTAAAAGAGAAACACAAACGCAAAGGCGTTAAAGTCTTTGGCGGCATTGATGCGGGAACGATTGAAGCTCGCCCTGAAGTCAAAGCCATTTATGAGTCTCTAAGACAATTGGAAAACCCGAACTTTCAAACTGTCGCCGTTAATTCCGTGGGGCTTAACCACCAAAAAATTATCGTGCGTGATCCCATGGGACCGCGAGCAGCCGTGCTTTTCCTTTCGGGAAATTTCACGCAAAGTTGTATTGGCCCCGAGGGAGATTTAGTCAACATTCCCAAAGAGCAACGTCCAAGCTTTTCCATCCCCAATGCCAATCATGGTTTGATCGTTTTGGGTTCGTTGCCAGCGCAAGTCACTAAAGCAGAACTGCGTAAAACATTGGAATTCAAAATTCGTGGGCAAAGCCAATACCCGATTGGCGGCAGCTTTAAAATTTACGGAGAAAAAAGCAAAGACTCTGGCGAAACTCCGTCCATCACTCTTTCTTTTGCACCTAAGGGTGGCAATGGCGATATCAACAAAAGCATTATCGCCCCCTTGATCTTAAACAGCACGGGGCCGATCGAAGCTGTGCATTTTGCCTTTTCGTCAAAACAAATCCAAGAAGCGATCCAACAGCGGGCCACAAAAGATATCGCTGAAAAAGGCAAGTTCGAATTTCGCTCAGTCGGCGACACTCCTTTTGCCATGCGCGAGTGGAGTGTTTTCTTAAACCTTTCGGGTCTTAAGAAAGACCTGCCAACAGGAAAGTATATCGTTGATGCAGAATCCTCGATCCTTAAAGCCGTTGGCCCTCAAGCCGTCACAGACTTACAAAAAAATATTCGCACAGCCCCTGCCATTTATGGTGAGCGCCACTTAAAGTTAGCTGACGGTACGTCGGCTAAGACGACTTCAAAAATTCACCACAAAGTATTTATTTTTCCTGAAAACAAAACGGCGATCTTAGGGACGTCATTCAACCCGAGCGAAAACGCGGAAACCAATAACGAACAACTTGTTATCGTGCAAGACGCTGGCATCGTAAAACAGGCCCGTGGCTTTTTCATGTACCTCTTTAAGAATTCCGCAAAGTCCGTGAACGACGAAGCTCTTCGCCGCAACCTGCGCGCGCTCCCAGATACTTCTGGCGATGATCCAGAAAATACCGTGGAAAGAGGCAACTAGGCTATGTTGGCTAAATTCTTGTTGCGCGTTTTATGTACAATTCTTGCTTTGGCGTCCGTCGCCAAGGCATCGTATTTCTTTCACTCCTATTCAGCCGTAAAAAATAAGTTAAATCCCCAAGGTGATACCGCAGTCATTCAGTACTATCACAACACCCTGGCACCTCTTAATTATGTCATCGTTGACAAGACCATCAGCAAAGCCACTCTGTTCGGTCCCCAAGGCCAAGTTCTGCAAGAAATCACAGTGCAAGTTTATGCGGG
>CAMLMF010000236.1 GCA_946480995.1 uncultured Bdellovibrio sp.
AGCGCCATTTGGATTCGTACAATAAGCCGGATTAGTGTTATAAATAGCAAGCAGCGCGTTGATCGAGCTGGAAATCAAAATACTATTGTTAAGTGTCGGGCGAGGAGCTGCCTCAAGAATTGAAACACTAGGCCAAAGCTGAGTATTCGGAATACCTTTGCTTTGCAAGCTTGTGGGACTGTTACCTTCGAAGGTTCTATCCAAAGCAACTGGATTGAAATTATTAATCGCAGAAAAATATCCGATCGAACGAAATCTCTCGATGACCCCTGACACGTGAACGCGGCAGACATCTGTCGAACGATTTCTTAAATTTCGCATGTAGTTGTAAGATGTTAATCCCGTCACAGCTAGTACAGCAATGAAGGCAGAAGCCACAAGAACTTCGACCATGGAGAAACCGCTCGTGCGTTTGATTCTTTTCATAAGCATCCCAGTCTCATCAAGATGATACTTTTCACACCCCATACACGATAACACTCATATTCTATTCGGTTTTCTCGGGCCTAGACTGAAGTGTTATTTTGTATTCTGTATCATTATGGGACAATTATTTTTCCAGAGCAAAGACTCCTTCAAAATTAGTTTATTTCTGGATGCCGCCATACTCAGAAACAAAGCTTATAAACCTCTGTTCACGCCAAACATAACCTGAACAATACCCAGCAAGCTATTGCTGGCTGCAAGTAGCAACAAAGTACCCGCCCAAGCCCAATAATCGTTGGTCGTCCAATTGCGCCACGGTTTGTGATCGATTGGATCCGCTAAAGTGTCTATGGTTTTCCGCTGCTCTTGAGAACTTTTTGACCAGTCCACATTCATATAAGAAAGGCAGACATAAACAAAGATGGATGCAGCTAACACCAAGCTGGCCACCCATAAACGATCAGGTCCTGGGCGATATCCCGTTTTACTTAAGACCACCAAGGCATAGGTCAATGCTCCCACTAGTGGTAAAACTAAAACTGAACGCAGTCTTTTTCTTAAAAGAAATATCGAAAGTGGCTTGTAAGCAATTTCGATAACGTAATCCATAGTATAGGAACCATTTCGTCTTAGAAAATCAATCGGCGATCTTGCCAATAAAGGATAGTGCATGTCGTATTTAAACTGATACCCCAGAAGACGCGCCAGACTGATTTGAAATGCCATCGCGGCGGTTTGCTGAAAGTACAGAGCCAGCACCCAATATAAACCAAGCCCTAAGTGAACCAAGGGCAAAAAGTCAGAAGATACTTCGTATGGATAATAGAACATTTTTTTCCAGAAAAACCAACTGACATAGCCATACACGGCCATAAGAGCAATGCCCCAAAGACCCATAGAAAAGTTTTTTAGATAGCTTGCTTGGTCTGGCAACTCACCTTTATTCTGATGGAAATATCGAAACAAGAAGTTCTGAATCTGCCCCGGGAAAATAAAAAATATGGGACAAAAAATATACTCAAAAAAGTCCCAAACAGAAGAGTACTCTGTCCGCAAATAAACTCGACGGTCGACAATCCAAGATATCAATCGCATCGCGATAGAAAATTTAAACAAAAGAATAAAGTAACTTTGCGGATCATCCAACGGCACATCAAAGGAATAAAGCACAACCGGTCCCGCCAAAGAGCCTATTATTAGAACTAAAAACAATAGAAATAATGGTCGAGTCTTAGGCGTCTGCCTTTCCAAAATATAGAGAAAACAAAAAGCGAGCACAGAGGCTAATGCGACAAATAGATAAGGACTTAAAAGAACAAACAACAAGACATATCCCAGAGTCATCGCAACCTGCCGTGATAGTCCCGTAGGAGTGATTTTTTTTAGAAGAAGCAGAACTATGCACGCTAGCGGCAAGATGCTAAGAGTTTCCAACAGTCCTGGCTTGATCTCCACATCCAAATAGAACGGAAATTTGCTTTCCAAAAGATACTCAAGCAAAAAGATAAACCCAGCAAAAATCAAAAGGCTAAAAGTATACTTGCTTAGATTTTTCCAAGTTAAATCCAACTGCACTCCCGTTTAAATTCGGAAAGTCCCATTAAACATGGGATGATTATGCTCTTCGTCTGTCGAACTCCACACGTGAACTGGAAGAACGACCAAGCTTTCATCCGTCGTTTCGAAATGATGAGGCGCCATAGGGTTAAATACGCAAACCGCCCCAGCTTCCAGAGGCACGCGCAAACTTTTTCCCATACCAAGTACACAAGTTCCCTTGCCCGACAAAACATAAACACAGCGAGCAGTGGAATGTATGTGATGTTGCTGTTCGCTAGAGTGCGGCGGAATAATTAAGAGTTGTAACGTAGGATCCCCTGGGCGATCTGGCGGAAAAATCTGTTTGGTTGAACAACCATTAATATAAGGAAGTACCGTTTTTCCTGTGATAGTCGATGTTTTATTTTCGGGAGCGAATCCACGTACTATCGTCGCAAAATGTAAGCTTGTGATTTGTGCTTTCCCGCGCTGAAGATGCGCAGTCTTCTTGTCTTCGCTTAACCAAAAAACGCAATCTCCTGGTTGAACTTCTATTTTGTGTGAACCAATGAATGTCTGATAGAAATAAGGATCGTGGTCATCTGAACATTTCGTCTCAACCGAGCCCGGCCCGAAATAGCTCATACCTAACTGGGAGATGTGCTTTTGGTTTTCCATATACTAGGAGTACATGAGTAAGGGTTAATATTCAATATCATAACCAAAAAGATATTCAAAGTTTGTGGGCGTAACGTCCAATATTCCCCTTAACGATTCGGGTACCACTACATTTTCGTTTCTACGGATAAAGAAGCCTCGACCTAAAGCGATGTAGTTTTCCGCCAGAAAAATTCCTAAATCCGGCTCCAGCAAGGATGCTTTTTTCAGATAGTAAAACACCTGGGTAGGATTACTTTTAAACGCAGCAAGATTTGCTCTATTCGCATCGCTTTGATGAGGTCCGACAAACTTAGGAACGTCACAATATGGTGGAATTAAACAATTAAAATCTTCAAACGATTCGACGTTGGCAGAAACCATGTAGGAATATAGATGGTCCAATGCACCCAACTGCGCCTTGTTGCTATTTCCATTTAAATTAACCGAAGTCCACCAAGCCCCTGTCGCCAAAGCAACCGTACAGGACATCGTCATTAAGATCGTTTTGACTCGCCATTTGCCAAGCTTCATAAGGTCATGAAAAAGCATCGCGCCATGCATGGCGAAGTAAGGCAGAAAAGACGCTATGAAAAACTGCACCTTCTCTGTAGAAATCAGCATTAAAAATAAAAAGTAACCTGTGGCTTTGATCCACAGATCTTCAGAGGACTGATCCGTTGCAGATTCGCATTTTCGTACTTTTTTCAGCGTGTAAAAACGCGCAAGAAACAACAACCAAAAAAATGGATTTCTAATAAGTTGATTCTTTACGTGCGAAAAACTTCTTAATTCAAAGTAGCCTGGCCCGCCAGAGTTAGACCCAAAAGAAGAAAGAAAATATATAAGGCTATTCCAGTTAAAAACCACAACCAAAAAAACCCCGGTCAGCACCAACACCAAGAATTTTCTGTTTTTTAAAATATCAGTTTTTTTAAAATATAAAGGCGAAAGGGAAACCACATGAAGCAACGCTTTGGGTGTTGCCAAAAGAGGACTTAAAATGAACCACTTATGACCTTTGCGCTGGTAAAAGTAAAGTCCCAGCAAAGCTAAAGTCGTCGCCATTAAATCTGAACGAATGCGGAATCCTTGGTTTAAAAAACCTGTATTCCCTAAAAGTAAAACTAGGGCGACAACTCCATACAAATAGGAACCTGACCGCCGGTGCATGATTTTTACGACTAGAAAAAGCATCAGAAGGGCATTTAAAGAAAATAGCCCACGGGCCCAATAAACCGACTCACTCGCGGACTGATAAGACGGCTGAGACAACCATAAAAGATAGTAAAATAGCGGTCGAGAATAAACCCAGGCATGGGTCACTTCATCTTTTAGATAGTATCCTAAACTGATCGACCAGAATTCTGAATCGGCGACAAAGACTTGCGGTGCTAAATACAGAAACATACCCAAAAGTAAGCCGGCTGTCATAATCGCAATAAGGTATACGACTCGTTCTAATCGCACTGTCGCACCCACTCTGCCATTTTTTTAAGTCCCTCAGTGAAAGAAACAGAGGGGCTCCATGGCGCTAATGCTTGCAAAGATTTCGTCAGGTCGGGCTTTCGCTTTTTTGGATCATCATCCGTTATTGGCGAAAACTCGATGCTTGCATTGCTGCTGAATAGTTTTTGCACTTTTTGTGCGACGTCTAAAATTGTTACTTCCTCGATGCCGCCCAGATTTAAGGGTTCACAGACATTCGAACTTGCGTATGCTAAAACCCCCGCTATCAAGTCGCTAACATAGCAGAATGTACGAGTTTGTCGGCCATCACCAGAAACGATCAAGGGTTTATTTTCTTGAGCTCTTTTTAAAAAATTAATTACGACTCGACCATCCTCAGGACTCATTCTTGGCCCGTAGGTATTAAATATTCTGACTACACCATGTCGGCCCTGATGCTTTAAATTGTATGAATAGACTAGAGCTTCTCCGAAACGTTTTGCTTCGTCATAGCAGGCACGCTCACCAAAGGGATTCACATTTCCCCAGTAGGTTTCTGGCTGCGGATGAACGTGAGGATCGCCATAGACTTCACTTGTGGAGGCAAATATAAGTCGCGCCGAAGTGCTCTGAGCAAAATCAAGAGCGTGACCCAATCCAACACTATTTGCCCAAAGCGTTTCTAAAGAAAGTCTTTTGTAATGAGGCGGCGATGCCGGAGAAGCGAAATGAAAAACATATTGAACTTGCTGTCGCAAGTGAAACGGAACTTTTTCAATCCACGTGCCCCAGGGCGCTGTAACATCAGCCTTTAAAAAAACAAACTTATCCGTTAAAACTGTGGAAGTCTAT
>CAMLMF010000237.1 GCA_946480995.1 uncultured Bdellovibrio sp.
GCCTTTTTCACGACTATTCCAGGTGGCAGCTGAGAATTCAAAGCCCAGCAGAAATCCCATTTCTTTGCCGGATCCAACTTGCGCGAGGTCGTAAAGTGACAGACTTGGTTTAGCGCGTGCACACCCGCATCGGTGCGGCCCGAGGCAAACAGATCAATCTTTTCATTAAAAAGCTTCTCTAACGCCTGACCAATCACATGGCCAACCGAGATCTGCCCTTCTTGTTTCTGTTTTTGCCAACCACAATACCCCGTACCGTCGTAAGCCACTGTAAAGCGCACTTTTGTCATGCGCGGAACCTACCAGCTTCTTTTTCTGCACGCAAGCTGCGACCTTGCGGCGGAGGGTGAAGACAAGAAGTCTTCGAAATGTATTCTGGGTTTGTTGACTCGATCGAGAGGTCGGCTAAGCTCACTATCGAGCGCTCAGCAAAAACTATAACTTTTACATGAGGTAAAAAATGAAAATTTCTAAATGGATTCTTTTGGCTTCCCTACTTGGCTCCTATGCTCAAGCGCAGATCCCTCAAGTTTTCGAAAGACAGCGCGTAAAAATTCAAATCTATAGAAACACTATTGTCAAAGAAAGTGACGATACATTTACAAGTGTTAGGACGGATTTATGCAAAGAAGTTGTCGACATCGATGTTTTTGACCTGCGCAATTCTTCAGGGACCTTCGTGCCTCCACACACCAACTGTAAGTTTGAGTTTAACCACGTTCAGTACAGCATCAACTTGCTGTTCATGTCCGCAATTGATAGATCGGACTTCGACGGCACCAAGCCCTTAACAGATGTTAAGACTTTCATGGCATGGATAAACCCAGAGAACTGGAACACATCGCAAAGTTTACCGATTCCTACAATTACCCTGTCTGCGGCGACTAAGGATTTAGAAACCAAAAGTATGATTCTGCATTTTAGACCCAATCAAATGGTGCTTTGCCTGTCGCAAAATGTACCTCCGGTCCAACCACCTCAGCCTATTCCTAATAGATTCAAGGTTGCTGCAAAATCTAAAGATGATTGCCAAGTTCTAAATCCCGATGCTGTCGGAGCGACCGTAGAATTTGAGACCCTTCCGTGAAGGCAAAAATTATTTTTTTAACCTTCGCCCTTTTAGCCCTGCACGCCGCCGCAGTCTCACGCGTGGGGGGAGGCAAAGTGCGAAGCAATTCTTCGGGTTTTGAAATTCAAATTCCGAATTCTTATAGCCGAACAGCGGAGCGAGCTGAAGCTGTGACGGCATTAGGACCCAATGTTTATGTTGCAGGCCAAGGATTAGTCCCGGAATACGTGACGATTTCGGAATTCTACGCAGAGTTCCCTAACTTGGTTCAATACTCGGCCGCGCAACTTGAGGCGCACTTAACTGCCAGAAACTGGGAGCTCGTTCCTCTTGACGGTGACAACTGTGTCTCTGCTTTACGATTCGCCTCAAGGCAGGTCATTGTCTATGCATTGACTTGGGGCAACGGCAAAGGAGTCGTTTTGAAAGCGCCGCAAGTAGGTCAAACCGAAAATGCGATCAAACAGATGCTTTCGACTTTAGCTCTGGACAATGGGAGCTGCGCATGGAACTAGATTCGGCAAAATCCGCAAAACCCATTTATCCTGAAATCGCCCGGTACCAATCGTACCGGGATTTCTTGCGTGATTTTTTTGCCTATAAAAAATCTTTGCGCGCGGGATTTTCTTACCGACAGTTTGCCGGACTTGTTGGTCTAAAAAGTCCCAATTATTTACAGCTAGTAATTCAAGGCAAACGCAATTTAACTGAGACCACTGGGCGCCGCTTGGGCGAGGCTTTGAAACTTCATAAAAATGAAGTGGCGTATTTGGAAGCTTTAATTCGTTTGGAAAACGCCTTAAATGACAGTGAAAAAATCAAAGCGCAAAAAAATGTGCATAGTTGTTTAAAAAAACTTCTGACTCGTTTCGTGAAAGAAGAAGCGCAGGACATTTTAGCAAAGTGGTACTATCTGCTTATTCGCGAGATGGTTTTAGTACAAGATTTTGAACCTTCAGGAGAATACATTTCAGGTCGTCTGCAGAATATGATTTCTGTGGCGGAAGCGGAAAAGGCCTTTAAGTTTTTATTAAATAGCGGCTACCTAGAATTCAAAGACGGCAACTATACCCAAGCAGAACCCGTCCTCGATACTGGTGTAGACATTTTCAATCACGATTTCATGCAAGAGTATCATGCCAAGCTACTTGCAAGCTGGTCGCAAAATATTGAAAAGCTGGGTTACAAAAACCAAGAACTTGGGGTTTTAAACATACCTATCCCGCAAGCCAAGATCCCCGAACTGCAGGAAAAAATTCGTCAGTTCCAAGACGAAATCATCGGCTGGAGCCAGAACTTCAAAGACAACGACGATCTTGTGCAACTTGGAACTTATCTGATGCATTTCCAAAAACGCAGTAATTAAGCCCCTGCATCCGACGAAGTTTTTGACAGTCGTCAGCCTATCGGCGCGAACATCTGTTTTCGCGCCTGTTCTCCCAGCTCAATTCTATTTAAATAGGGAACCGTAAGGTCCGCGTATTGCTTTAAACGAGGTTTGAGAACAGCTTTAAATTTTAACTAAATGGTTAACTTTTACGATAACTATTTACAAAACAGATCTGGGAGTTGGTTTTAAAAGTCGGTACAAATGGCGTCATCGAAACGCATTTGAAAAAAACTTTTAAACCGAAAGGGATTATTTATGAAAACATTCTTTAAAACCACGCTCTTGTGCACAAGCCTTGCGATGACTCTAGCTGCTTGCACAGTCAAAGAAACTGAAATTCGCTACAAAGATGCTCCCAAGGCAGACGGCCAACAAGACGCCTCTAGCCCTCAAGGCCAACGCACTTCTATCGTTGCAAACGAGCGCATGGATTCAGAAGAGCTGACAGCCGCGGGCGAACAACTGATCGCCGTTCATTCTTTCCACTTGGCTTACAAAGTTTTTGAAAAAGCACTAGAGAAGGATTCAGAAAATAAAAAGGCCCAGTTCTATAAAATATTTTTAAAGCGCTTCATGACTCTTGAAGGAGTTTTAACTCGCATTACTCCTTTCGTCGAAAAATATGGAAATAACGAGTCTCACAAGAAAACTCAGAAAGAACTTCCTAAGCATCCTATGAGAGACTTTCTTATCGGCAAAAACAAGGACCTTAAGCCGATTAAAAACTTAAGTGAAATTCAAGATGTTCTTGCAGATTACCGTGATGCCGTTAATGAGCTTCGCCAGTTCATCGCCAAAAATGCAGACATGGAAATGGAGATCTTCTTAAATCCAAATATTTTCATGAACCAAATTAACGCCAAAATGACTGAAAGCTGTGTCGTGAAAACGATCGAGCGCAATTCAGAAACAATTGCTGAAGTAGAATGTGATAGCTCTGAAATTGCTATGGTTAAGATGAACATGACAGATCTTATGGTTATTAAGCAGTACGCTGCAGCTGAAGTTCTGTACCTGACTCTTTACACAAGCTATTCATTAGATGGCGTAGCTGAGATCATGAAGCGACATGAAAACAGCCCCATTTCAACCGAACAGTTTCTAAATGAATTACAGGCTTTCCCCGGCGCATTGAAATTGAACAAACGTCAGGCTCTGACGCAAATTCGTAGCTTAGGATCTGACTTCATCACAGCGGCAAAGTGGGCCATGAAGTATCAAGACTCCCTGTGCCCAAAAAACTCAACAGGTCAGCCGCTAAAACGTAAAGGCTATATTGTTCCAAATATCTGTGTTGGCAGCGCTGAGACTCAAGAAAAATCTCTGGTCCTTTTTGAGCAAATTCTAGCGGGCCCAATGCAACAAAAAACAGACGATGGACAAACAGTCACTGTGAACTTTATGGCGATCTTAGATAAACCGATTCAAGACCTTAACAGCGTAGCCCCAGCATCTTTCGACGCAAAGGGAGCACCTGCAAGCTGGAAGGACGGATCGATGGGTGGTCTGTTCCCGAACGGAGACTTTAACGAGATCCAAAAGCGCGCACAAGAATCCGCAAAATAAAACTAGCTTAAGAAATAAACCAACAAAAAAATTGGACGAAATTTTTCATGAGAACTTTGATCGCAACTTTAACATTCTTACTCTGCGCCGAAGCGACCCATGCGTCGGCACTCAGCTTAGAGTCCCAAATGGGGAATGTAGAGTTGCGCTCTTGTTCAGAGTCCGGAAGCAAGTGCTTAATTTTAAAATCTGCAAAAACAAAAGGCAGCAAGATTAAGAACATGCAACGACTCACTAACCCGACGATGCAGATCATCGACACATCTGTCGGAGCTTCTGAAGTGATCGTGGCAAGCTCCGGCTACCTTGATTTAAGTGAAAATAAATTTTCTTTGTATCAACGCAACGGCGATGTTTTAACCGAAATTGCAGTTAACTTAGATACTCTTAGCATTCAAAAAATGGAGCACAAATAGTTATGAAAAATTATTTGTGCCGTCTTATTCCTTTAATCTTTTTAGCTCTGACCGCCTGTCAGGGCCAAGAAAAAGTCGTAGTTCGAGAAACCATTCGCGAAGCTCCGACAGGTACGGGAACCAGTGGTGGAAATACAGCCCTTGGGGCGCCTCCAGGCTCTTCCCAAGTCGGCGGAGTTGACAGTGTTGGTGGAGGGAATGGGATTAACCAAAGACCTTTGGAGTCTTATTCCGTAAATATTACGACGTTGCCCGAATTCAAAGAATTTATCGCACCTATTATTGAAACAATGGCACTTAAGCATCAACGCTTTGCCGCCGACATGGCTCACATTGCAATCAATCGCACCTGGTTCTTGATTCCGGTCGAACTCAATAAACTTCCCGCGAATGTGATCGGTGTAGGGTTTGCTGATCAAGAATTGCAACAATTAGCAATTCAAAATATTGAAAATATGAATAATTTAAAAGTTGAAAAA
>CAMLMF010000238.1 GCA_946480995.1 uncultured Bdellovibrio sp.
GCAGGAATCGGAATTGGGTCCCCCCATACGTTGCGTGTCGTTTTCAATGTAGACCGTAAAGGATTCGCCGTAGGGTTTTGTTTTTTCAGAAATTTCCTGCGCAAACAGGGGTGAAGAAAAAAGACTGGTCAGAAGAAAGAGGAAAAAGAAAATCTTCATTAATCCAAGGTCTCATCGTCTTCAAGAAAGCGCCATTTACCTTCTGGTAATTTTCCTAAAGTCAGCTTGCCTACGCGCACGCGTTTAAGGCCTGTGACTTTCAGTCCGACCAATTCACACATGCGACGGATCTGACGCTTTTTTCCTTCTTTAAGGACAAAGCGCAATTGATCGTCATTGATCCATTCGACCTTGGCAGGTTTTAAGGCCTTACCATCCAAAGAAAGACCGTGGTTTAAAAGTTTCAATTGGGCTTCGGGCAAGCGTCCTTGCACGCGGACGATGTATTCTTTTTCTAACTTCGTGTCTTCGCCAATGATCTTTTTTGCGATTCGTCCGTCTTGCGTGAATAACAAAAGACCTTGGGAATCAATATCCAAGCGGCCGGCCACAGCCAGACCTTCGAAATGTTCTGGGCGCAGACGTTGTTTGGAATCCCCAAATTGGTTTTCAGGGGTGATAAGTTTTACCGCAGGCTGATAGGGAGGTTCAGGTTGCGCTGAAACGTAACCGATGGGTTTATTAACGATGATTGTGGCCAAGCGCTTTTGTTGTTTCAAAGCTTGTGATTCTAAAGTGATTTTAACTTTAGGGTCCACTTTGGTGCCCAGTTGATCGATCTTAATACCATCCACTAAGACCAAACCACGCGCGATGTATTCGTCAGCTTCACGGCGCGAGCAAATTCCGCGCTCGGCCATTAATTTTGAAAGTCTGACTTTTTCATCGCTCATAGGTGAATCTCCGTCCACAGATTGTCCATCTCATAAAGTCGAATATAAGAAATTTCGCCTTCCGAATAGTAAGACTTTAGCTTATCTAAAAAATACAAAGCGATATTCTCGGTTGTGGGAACGGTGTTTTTAAACTCTGGGATCACAAAGTTCAAGTGTTCATGGTCTAAACGCGTCGTTAATTGGGTCAGAGTTGTCAGATATTCATTCTTACGCGACAGATCTTCAGGATTCAGCTTAAAACCGACCTCCAAGGTGTAATTATGGCCATGACCATGGGAGGTATAGCAGCGCCCGAAGGTGTTTTCATTTTTGGTTTGGTCCCATGCGGGCTGACTGTAAAAATGCGCACTGCTAAAGGTGCTTTTTAAGGCTAAAATCATTTTAGATTAATCCCACCATCAACAGATAAAATCGCCCCGGTCGTCCAGCCTGAAAGATCAGATCCCAGGAAGTAGGCGGCCTTAGCGACATCTTCGGCTGAACCAATACGCCCCAAGGGCTGCAAGTTCTTCATGCCTTCAAGGGCTTTATTTTTTTCGGCCTCTGCCAAGCTATGAAACTTATGAATAGGGGTGTCGACGATGCCCGGGCACACGCAGTTGGCGCGGATTTGAAATGCACCGCCTTCCAGGGCTAAACTTTGTGTCCAATTGATCATGGCCGCTTTGCTCGCGGAATAGGCTGAGGTCGATCCAGTAGGTCGTAACCCCAAGGTCGAAGCGATATTCACGATACTGCCCATGCCCTGTTGCTTAAAGTACGGGAAAAAGGCACGCACGATGCGGACAGGCACCATCAAGTTCACTTCCATTTGTCGTGCCCACACATCATCAAGACCTGCTTCGACAGAGTGAGTTTCAAAAATACCTGCGTTATTAACAACGACCTCGATACGATGGATTTTCGTCGTCAGCATTTCATCAAGGCGTTTGTTCAATGCAGAAGTGTCGGTCACATCGCAAGCCATCAATGAAGCCCCATTGCGACATTTTAAAGCGACTTCTTGCAGACGTTCTTTGTTTCGTCCCATCAGATAAACGAAATAGCCGTTCTTTGCATATTCGATGGCTGTGGCAGCGCCAATTCCGCTGCTGGCTCCAGTAACTAGGGCGGCTTTTTTCATAGCAGGAAGTCCTCTCTGGGGTTAACTGGACTTATGCTAGCAAAATTCGGGTCCGATGAGAAGGTATGTCGATGCGCGAAGCGTTTTTCGTAGGTCTAAAATTTTTCTTTGTGGGGTTTATCCTGTTTACTGCCCTGTGGGGTCAGTTGCCTTAGCGCACATAATAAAACGACTGGGCCCTTCGTTGCTCGTCGTCGACGTACAAGATGTACGCCTTCCTCCTCGCGCCTCGGTCTCAGTCATTTTCTTACGTGCTTTAACCTGGATGTTTTCAAATAAAAAAAAGACCGGATGGGAGTCCGGTCTTTAAACGGTAGAAATCTAAATAGGAACGAAACACTAAGCGGCTTTTTTCTTCGCTGCCGTATAGTGATAATACTTTTTATCAAAGTCTAGGGCCTTAGCGCCTTCTTTTGTGATCAAACCGGCTTTAAACCAGTCAAAGTGCTCTGCACAGAAACCGGCTTTTTCGGATTTCTTTTTGCAGCCTTCTCCGCAGCAGCGAGCCGACTCTAGGGATACTACGTTATTAGGGATTTGCTTTTCGAATTTTTTGTCAGCCATTATGATGACCTCCAGTTGTAATCTTAAGCTGGTTAAATGTCTTAAGACATACGACTTATCGGAGGTCGCTTGTTGGACTTTAGTACTTTACACAAAACCCTTAGAAGTTCTCATAAAATCCCAGTTTGAAACAATCCGCCCTGGTCTTAAGTTGAGTGCTGCGGGCGGTAGGAGATTGTACTTTGTGGTTTTGGAAATAAACTAACTTTAGGAGGATCTATGAAATATTTCATCGCAGGCTGCATCGTTGTTCTCTTCCACATGGCGGGGGCGCAAGAGCCTTTACCTCCAGGCTTTCCGCAAATCGGTGCAGAAGGTCGCTTGCTGACTTTAAAAGTTGTGCCGGGGGAAAGTACGGTGAAACTTTTTTTCGCGGGCAAAGAAGCCGCGCGGGCGGATTTTAATAAGAATCATAAATTAGTGTCCGTGACTTTAAGCAAAGAAGGCAAAAAAGAGACTCTGCAATTTCGTAATGTCGGCGGAGCTTATGAAATCACCGAGCCAGCAAAGTATGCAAAGCCGTACTCTTTAGAAATTAAATCTGAAGTGCGCGGAAAAATTGAAGAGCTTAAAGTGGATATTCCGACGAAGAATCCTTAAATAAGCTTTAAAAAGCGACCGACATCCACGGGCTTGGAAAACAGATAACCTTGCCCGTAACGTGCGCCCAGGGTTTCAAGCACCAAGGACTCTTCGTTATTTTCAATGCCTTCGGCGATCACTTCAATGCCCATGGCGTGGGCCAAATGGATGATGGAGCTGACGACGGCTTTTGATTTCGCGTCTGATAAGATCTTCATCACAAAGCAGCGATCGATCTTTAAGAAACTGATCGGCATCTGTGTCAGGTACTGCAAACTAGAAAAGCCTGTGCCGAAATCATCAATAGAAATCGCGTAACCTTGATTGTGACACTGATTTAAAGCTTCAAGGGCAATGGCACCATCAAGCATGATTCTTTCGGTCATTTCTAATTTGATATTTTTCGTATCAATCCCGTGTTTTTCGCGCAGATCTTCGAGGTTATTCACGAAGTCGGAATGTGTGAACTGACGGCCTGAGATATTAATGCTCATCATGAAATTTGCAGCCAGATCGTTCTTCTTATTCAGCAATAACTGATCTTGAATAGTGCGCAAGTCTTTTAAGGCTTGATTGATAATCCAGTGGCCAATCGGAATGACCATTGAAGAGTTTTCAATCACATCAATAAACAAATTCGGCGAAATCAGGCCATGCAATGGACTGTTCCAACGCAACAGAGCTTCACAGCCCGTGATCTTCTTGGTTTTTAGATTGATGATGGGCTGATAGAACAGCTCAAACTCTTTATTCTGAAAAGCTTGAAAAATTTGATTTTCCAGTTTGATTTGATCCAAGGCGCTTTCTGTGCCGTCATCTCCTGCGCCCGAGTTGTCGATTTCAACTTCAGAAAATTTTCCGCCCGGTGTGAGCATGTTTTTACGGCGCAAACGTTTTAACAAAACGCGAACCAAAAGTTGCACGACTTTGTCAGCTGTCGAGATACGTTCAAGAACCTGTTGTTTGGTGACGATAGCTAGACGAACGTCTTCCAGGGCACGGACTGAAGCTGATCGGGTCTGATTGTCGATCAAGGCCATCTCGCCAAAGATTTCGCCTTCACCCAAAATAGTTAAAGGAATTTCTTCTTGATCCTTACTTAAGTAAACCAGGACACGGCCTTTTTCGATGATATAGGCACAGTCGCCACCATCGCCTTCGCTAAAAATGATCTGGTCTTTAAGAATATCAACGGACTGAGCTGCAGAAGTCATAGATGTTTATTCTAGGGTGCCGGGTGAAGGTCAGACAAGTCCAGCTGATTCATTTGATTCAGTTTCCAGCCCACGAAATTGGTTTTTGCCAAGATCGAAAAGTGGATGGCACCCATCGGGATAAGCAGGTGGTTTTTCATCAGATAATCAACTCCGGCAAGGCACAGCTTTTTTTGTTCTGCGGTCTTTGTTGTCTTAGCCAGTGTCTTTAAAATCTTATTGTACTCCTCCGACTGCAAACGAATGTAGTTTTCGGGATTTTGCGGGGAAAAAGTTTCCAAAGCCGACAAGCAAGTCGGGCGATCCGGTGCCACCCCTTTACGGAAAATGGCCGGAGGATTTTGCTGCAATGTTTGCAAGAAAATTTTATTTTCTTTTACTTCCAGCTGCGCTTTTATGCCTGTATTTTTGCTCCACTGATTTTGCAACCATTCTGTGGCTCTTTTGTGGTCTTCGCCGCCAAGGGCTGAAAACATCAGTGTATAGGTTTTTGGATTTTTTAAAGCAGGTACTTTTTTAAGATCAAAATCGTAACAAG
>CAMLMF010000239.1 GCA_946480995.1 uncultured Bdellovibrio sp.
AATTTAGACATCGCCTTCCCGCACATGCCCGAAGCTGAAAAGAAAAAAATCGGACGCGAGTCGGTTTATCAGTTAGGTTATAATTTTTCAGAATTCTTTTTTATTCCTTCTGTGACCAAGGAATGGATGGCTGAAAATGTCGTCTTTGAAGGTTGGGAAAATGTCGAAAAGGCGCGCACTTTAGGAAAGGGCATGTTCTTCTTAAGCCTGCATTTGGGGAACGGGGATCTGGCTGCGAATGCCATTGCTTTAAATGGCCAAGAAACCGTGATCATCACTAAGCGTTTTAAGACAAAATGGTTTGATGATTTGTGGTTTTCGGTGCGGGGGGCGCAAGGTGTGCAGTATATCGATGCCCATGCTCCGAACAATGCTTTTGAAATTTTAAAGGCCTTAAAAAGAAATGCCGGTTTGGTTTTTGTTTTGGATCAATACATGGGGAAGCCCTTTGGTATTGGCACGACGTTTTTTGGTAAGCGCACCGGTACGGCCTATGGTCTAGCTTTGTTCGTGCAAAAAACCAAGGCCCCGGTCTTGCCGATCTACACGTACGAAGGGCAGGACCAGAAACTTCACGTAGTTTTCGAGCCAGCTATGGACACGGGTCCTTGTGTGACCGATGATAAGGATCAGACTATTTTGAACATCACTCAGATGTTCAATGACAAACTGGAACAGATAGTTCGCAAGCATCCTGAACAATGGATGTGGGTGCACAGACGATGGAAGGATTTTTCGTGAAATTTTCAGGACGACAACTCGGTACTTTCATCTTTTTGTTGATGCTAGTGTCCTGTTCAAGCGTTCCGCTGAAATACGAAAAAGCCGAAGAGCTAAAAAAGAACGAAGAGTTCGAAAAAGCAGTCACGATTGTCACGACTCCAGAAACCACAGTCGAAGCGCCCGTAGCCACTCCGAAAGCGCCGTCTCCGGCTCCAGCGGTGAAAAAAGACGCTAAGAAATCAGTTAAAGCAAAAAAAGTGACAACAAAGTCTGTGGCAAAAACTCCCGTAAAGACGACGACTGAAAAAGCCAAAGACGCGAAGCCCGCAGAAGTTAAAAAGGCAACACCAGCTCCAACTCCCACAGCATCGCCAGCGGCAACGCCCGTTGCTGGAACAGAAAAACCTGCAACGGCCGCCGCAGAGGCTGAAGGCCCCGATGCAGCGCCATCACCAACAAATAACGGGCGTTTGCCTGACATCGAAGACGGTATTGGCTTTAATGGCCGTCGTCCCATTAAAGACCCTTTCCGCGTGGGTGAAGAAGTTGTGCATGATGTGCATTACTTTAAAGTTTCAGCCGGAGAACTACGTCTGAAGGTTGAGCCTTTTGCGATGGTCAACAATCGTAAGTCTTACCGCTTTGCTATTGAAATCAAAACCAGTCCTCTGTTTGAAACGTTCTATAGCGTCGACGATCGGGCCGAAACTTTTGTCGATTACGAAACCTTGGTGCCCAGTGTTTTTCAAATGCACGTGAAAGAATCCGGTCAGTTGCGTGAAGCCAAGATGTTATTCGATAACGAAAAAAACACAGCGACATTCTGGGAAAAGAAAGTCACAAAGGAACACGGCGAAGAAGAAAAGCGTCAGCATTGGGATATTCTTGAATACACTCAAAATATTTACAGTGCGATTTTCTATATGCGTAACTTTCAGTGGGAAACGGGGAAAGAGTACGCCTTCCGCGTGGCCAACGATAACGAAAATCTAGTGTTTTCAGGCAAAGCCCTGCGCCGCGAAGTTCTTAAAACAAAGTTGGGACCGATGAAGGCAATTGTCGTTCAGCCGACATTTTTTCTTAAGGGAAAATTTAAACCTATCGGTGATAACTTTATCTGGCTTAGCGACGACGATCGCCGCCTGATCTTGCGCATTGAATCCAAAATTAAAATCGGCACCTTGGTGTCTGAAGTCATCGAGATCAAATAAAGGTTTCTGTTTCTTAGCGTTGCGAATCGTTGTGCAGGCGTTGAGCCGCAAGGGTTTCAATTTCTTTAGCCAAAATAAGATTCTGCGCTAGCACTTGATAAAAGTTCTGTTGATGGATTTCAAGTAAGACAGAGTCTCGTTGCGTGGTAACGGTTGCCGTTCTTTTTCCGCCACTCATTAATAAAGAAATTTCGCCAAAGGTAGAACCTTGGCCAAGGACGTTGATGTTCTTGCCTTTTTGGCTGATGACGACGTTACCTTGGATCAGCACATAACAGGTGTTCCCGGGATGACCTTCTTGAAACAGCACTTGGTGGGCAGGGGCTTGGCACAGGCGGCCACTAAAAATCAAACTGTCTAAACTGTCCGTCGGTAAATCCTTAAAAAACGGTGAAGACTGCAGCGCTTGCAAGACCCAAAAACGATGTTGCAGGCTTTGCGCTTTGTCGGACTGAATCAGTTGATCAAATTCAGGTAAGTGACGAACTCGTAAAAGCTCACAAGGGGTTGTGCTGATCACATCGGCAGAACGGGCTTGATTCAGTAAAAAACCACGTTCGCCAAAAATAGATCCCGCTTCTAAGACCGAAATCATCTGGCGACGCTTTTCATCCAGCACTCGATAAATAGCCGCTTGGCCTTTTAGTAAAATATAAAGATCGCGATCACGCGCGCCAGCCTGGGTGATCCGCGTCTGCGCTGGCACTTGCACCACTTCAGCTTTTTGCAGCAAGTACGCCGCCAGTTGTGGATCTAAAGAGCGAAAGAAGGGCAGGTCCTTGGGTAAAGCACCTTTAAAGCTTCCGCCCCCGGTTGCACCTGACATATTTTTAAAAGAAATTTCCTCGGCCGCTGCATTCTTAAAATAGGCCCGGAACGAGGTGTTTAGCAAAATTCCTTCTTGCAGCAAAAACTGCAGTAAAGTGTAAAGCTCGCGAAAGCTGACAAGCCACCCTTGGCCCAAGTAAAACTGCACTAGACCTTCAATGCTGCCCGCATTGCGAAGTACATCCAGATAAGAATACTGCAAAGAGTTCAGGCGAAAACTGCGACGAGTTTCTAAAACCAGCAGCGAGCCTCCGTCCGTGGACGGGGTCAGTTGCAGAGTCTGAAGTTGCAGGCGTTCTTTTTCAATTTTCATCCCTGGACATATCGGCAAAAAAACGCAGCCAGGCAACCGCACCAAGGTCGGGAAAGCGGAACCAGACTCGAGGATTTCCTGCGCTTTCGCATACAATAAGAACATGGTCATGACCGATTGCCGACATTTTAACGGTTACAAACCGTGCAGCAAAAACACACAATGTAACAGCCATTGTCCCAGCCAAGATATCGTCAGCATGGCGATTCTGATTGTGCATTTGGGGGCATTAGGGGCCGTTGTGCGCAGCACGAGTTTGCTAAAGGCCATCAAAAGAAAATATCCCGGAGCTATGATCACGTGGGTGACGGATGCTCCAGCACATCACTTGTTAAAAAATCATCCTGGCATTGATCGTGTTTTGACCACGCTAGAAAGCGACTTACTGCAGTTGTCAGCGTTGCAATTTGAAGTGGCTTTAGTGATTGATAAGTCTTTAAAAGCCGCAGGGGTTGTGCAGCGAACAACGGTGGATCATGTCGTGGGATTTAACATCAACCCGAAAAATGGCGCCATCGTCCCCGCCACAGAAGCTGCCGAAGAGCTGTGGAGCTTAGGTCTCAGCAATCAGAAAAAGTTCTTTGAAAATACCAAACCTGAAACTCAATTGATGATTGAAGCTTTAGAGTTAGGACCCTTTAAACGGGATGACTATTGGTTGCCGCTGACAGAAAGCGAAAATGCCGAAGCGAAGCAGCGTCGTGTGTTGTGGCAGCAAAATAAGAAACATATTCTTGGACTTAATACGGGTTGCAGCCCGGTTATCCCGTACAAAAAACTTTCGATCCCGTTTCATCGGCAAATTATTGAAAGAATCCAAAAAGATTTTCCCGACACCAGTATCGTTTTGCTGGGTGGGCCTGAGGACACGGAACGCAATCAACAAATTGCAAAAGATCTGAATGTCATTTCATCTGCGACCGAATCGGGCTTGCGCGATGGTCTGATCAGTGTTGCTGCTTGTGACACAGTTATTACCGGAGACAGTCTCGGAATGCACATGGCGATCGCACAACAAAAGCAAGTCGTTGCCTGGTTCGGTCCGACCTGTGCCCACGAAATCGACCTTTATGACAGGGGAGTTAAGATTCTTACACAAGCGCCGTGCAGCCCGTGCTGGAAGAGGACTTGTGAAAAAAGCATAATGTGCTACGATCAGGTCTCGCTTGAGGAAGTAGTCAATGCCTTTAAATCTTGTCGTACAAACAGCCTTTCTCGGGGACCTTCTGCTCTCCATACCGCTGCTGAAGAAGTGTCGGGAGCTGTGGCCCCAGCATAAGCTGGCCCTTGTGTGTCGCAAGGGTCTGGGCGATTTTTTCGTTAAGACCGGCATCGTCGATCAAGTTTTTGAAATCGAAAAAGGCAATGGTAAAACCTACGAACACATTTTAGAACATCTTCGTTACGCCGAAGTTGATCACTTAATTTCCCCCCATGAATCCCTAAGAACGGCGTTCTTCTGCGCGCAAATAAAAGCAAAACACAAAGTCAGTTTTAGCAAGGCGTGGAATTTCGTGTTGTTTTCAAAACGCACGAAAAAGAATCTGAACTTGCCTGATGCCATGAGACAGCTCAGTCTTTTGGCTTCGGAAGATGCAGTACTGGCAGAGCAGCTGCAAAGTTACGCAACCTCTGAGTCGCCTTACGCTCCGAATAAGCAGGGACTTCTTTCTGCCCCTCCAGTATGGGCGTCGATGAGCCTTCGTCATCAAGTTTTAGAAAAGGCTGATATCTATACAAGTCTGAAAGAAAAGTTCCAACTTAAAGGGTTTGACGACGGCAAAGCGGTGCTGATTTTTCCAGGCAGTGTGTGGGCGACGAAACG
>CAMLMF010000240.1 GCA_946480995.1 uncultured Bdellovibrio sp.
AACCTATCGCAAATCCCAAGAGGATTGTCGCAACACTGGTGCTGAACGTGACTCCCACGGCTCGGGCATAGTCAGACTCTGCCATTTTTACTTCAGCCTTCATGTGCTCTTCATTTCGAGCAATCGTGCTATCAATTAAAGCTTCACTTTTTCGTCGAGCTGGTGCGCCGACTTCTTCCATATGATGAAGAGCTTTGACCTTGTCTCCGCTTGCTACTTGGGCTTTCACTTCGGCCACGCTGGCCCACCAATGAATGTAGGTCTCTTTAAACTCGGTGAGCTCTTCTTTGCCTTTGGCGGTTGAAATTCCATAGAGCTCATCAATTTTGGCGAGGATCTCGCTATGACGTTTATCCATCAGTTTACTGACAGCTTCCATTCTTTCCGAGTTTTCGGCGTCGACATAGGCCCGCTCGTTCATCAGCTGAAGGTAAAAAATAGAGCGCAGATCCTTCACCACTGAAACGCGGTCATGCTCTCGCGCCATTTCATGAATTGCTTTATTAATGTGATCTATACTGGTGAGGCCGACTCCGGCAATCACGATAGACCCAAATATCAGGATGCCCATGATGAGGTACATTTTGAAACTAAGACTTCGATTTTTCATGAACGTTCTCCATCGCTATATAATAAATCGGGATTTTCGATGGGGAACTGAACTCAAATGTTCTTAAAACTGACGAACTTTTATAAAGCTGCAATGTTCGTGTCTCAGAGGTGCGCGAAAAACCGAGGTCCTATTAGTTAGATGTCACATTTTAGCACGGGATCTTAATTTTTCTTGATTCTCTAGGATTGAGATTTGCCCAAAGAACTCACTCCTTCATTTCACAGAGATCCCGCGCCAAAATCTTTCAAGATCTGTCATGAAATAAAACTTTCATCAGGCACACTTCTTGGATATACAAGCCTCGCAAGTCTAATTTACAGCGCAACGGTGTCGCCATGGCACCTTTGAGATGTGCGGGGGAATATGAAAAGAACGTTTTTAGCTATCGCAGCCCTTTTGATCACAGGATGCTCTGCGTCGAAGCAGGGGCAAAATGCTCTCAGTGGTGCCACTTTCTTAGATGGTTTGTATGTCACAAGACCCGCTGTAGAACAGCCCGTCATCGCTATTTTGAAATTACAAAATCAAGCGTTGCTGGAAACTTCGAGCAAAAAAGATGGTAAGGTTGTGATTGACCAAAAACTTTTGAAAGCCATCGAAACAGAGCAAGCTGAAACGATTGCGGCTTTAGAAAAGATCTCTCCGCAAATCCGCGTGCTGATTCGTTACCGCTTAGTTCTTAACGGCATCGCGATCTGGGCCCCGGCAGAAGTGTTGGACCAAGTTAAAGCATTACCTAATGTGATCATGGGCGAAAAAGTTAGCAGCTTCGCGCGTCCACGTCCACTTGCGGCTTCTGCAGAGCCAAAAACAGCGGTGGGTGAAAAAACATCTGTGAACTTCATCGGATCAGATATCGCCCATGCTCAAGGTTTGCATGGTGAGGGCTTACGCGTAGGCATCATCGACACAGGTATCGACTACACACACAAAATGCTGGGCGGAGAGGGTACGGAAGAGGCTTACAAAGCGAATAATCCGGCACTTGCCAACGCTAGCTTCCCGAATAAAAAAGTTGTCGGCGGTATCGATCTTGTCGGTACAGAGTACAACTCGGCATCACCAGACGCTGCTTTGCGCGTACCAAAACCTGATGCCAATCCGTTAGATGAAGGTGGTCACGGAACTCACGTGGCCGGCACAGTGGCTGGTATCGGTGATGGTTTAAACACTTACAGTGGTGTTGCACCTGCCGCTGACCTTTACGCTTTAAAAGTATTCGGAGCGAAAGGTTCCACAAGTGATGAAGTTGTGATCGCGGCGTTAGAATACGCAGCCGATCCAACAGGTGACTTAACATTTGCAAAACAACTTGATGTCGTAAATTTATCTTTAGGCAGCGGTTACGGCAATCCTCACATTATGTACAACCACGCCATCCGCAACCTAGTTCGCGGTGGTACGATCGTTGTTGCAGCAGCTGGTAACAGCGGTGACACGGGTTATATCGTGGGCGCCCCAGGCATTTCTGATGATGCAATTTCCGTGGCTTCAAGTGTTGATAATCAAAATCAGAACGTCCTTTTCCCTGCTGCTGAATTCAAATTCGCTGCAGAGACTTTAAACGCTGAAATGATTGAAGCCGCTATCACCAAACCTTTGGCAGAAATGACAGAGGCTCAAGGGGAATTGTTATTCCTAGGACTTGCTGATGCCGACTTTGCATCGCCTATCAAAGAACAAGTCAAAGGCAAAGTCGCCTTCATCGATCGCGGTAAAGTCAGCTTTGCTGAAAAAATCCAAAGAGCTGCCGAAGCAGGTGCTGTTGCTGTCGTTGTCGCAAATAACAATGACGAATCTCCCTTCGTAATGGGTGGCGACGGGAAATTCGACATTCCTGCCGTAATGATTTCAAAAAAAGACGCTGACACTTTAAAAGCACAAATGAAATCAACAGCTGTGACCGTAAATCTTAAGACCACAGTTAAAATCGAAAAGCCGTGGTTAGCGGACACGATTTCAACGTTCTCTTCACGCGGTCCTCGTTCCGATGATGGCATGATTAAGCCAGAAATTTCTGCTCCAGGCACAAACATTATCTCGGCCGACATGGGTGGCGGAGCCAAAGGTGTTGAAAACTCTGGAACCTCTATGGCAAGCCCGCACATTGCCGGTGTCATGGCGTTGTTAAAACAAAAGCACCCAACCTTAAATCCTCAAGAATTAAAATCAGTGTTGCTTGCCCACGGTAAAGTCATTTCTGACGCCAAGGGTGTGCAGTATTCTGTCAGCCGCCAAGGGGCTGGCCGCGTGCAGGTAGGCGCTTCACTGGATGCAAAAGCAGTGACGATGCCAGCGGCACTGTCTTTGGGTATTACGGATCTTGAAAAACAAAAAACTTTGCGCCAAGAAATCCAAGTTAAAAACATCAGCACGGAAGCCATGACGTTAAAAGCTGAATGGAAAGGCAACGCCGCCTTAAAAATCACTGCCAACAGCGTGACTTTGGCAGCTGGTGAAACAAAAACAATCATCGTGACCGCAAAAATTTCCGGCTCGTTGATGAAAGACGCAAACCAAGAGCTTGATGGCTTCTTGCAACTTGCTACCGACAAAGAAGTGATCGCACAGATCCCAGCTTTGGCGGTGGTTCGTCAAATTTCACAGGTGACTGCGAAGTCCCTAACAGTTCTTGCGACCTCTGCAGCCGACGCTGCAGGCAGTGCCGCGGACCTTGTTCTGACTAATTCAGGCACCAACAAAGGAACGGCGCATATCTTTAATCTTTTGGGTAAAGATGCTCGCAAGAAAGATCCAAAACCAGATCTTGCACACAACCGCAACTGTGACTTGCAATCAGCTGGTTACCGCATCGTTGAAAAAGACGGCGCGCAAGTATTGCAAGTGGCTGTGAAATTGTTCGAAGGCACCACAACATGGCACGCTTGTGAAGTGAACGTTCAAATCGACGCTGACAGCGACGATGTGACAGATCAGGAAATTGCTGGCACAACAGGTGAAAGTCTGCCTGGCCACAGTGGTTCGACGTTCGTAAGTATGTTGTTAGACGGCCCCACAGCCCGCGACTTACGCAAACAATTCGAAGCTGATTTTGCAAAAGACCCTGCCAAGGCCAAAGAAAACTACCTCCCAGCGCTTATCGATCAAAGAGAAATGACCGTGTTTGAAAACTCAACTTTAGCGATCATCGAAGCCGATGTTTCTGCTTTGACTTTGGCTGATACGGGTGAATTGAATATTAAGGTATCGACGACTCATCAAGATGCCGCTGTGATCGAATACGATGACTATTTAGCAGATCAAGATTCTAAGTGGGAAAAGATCTCGTTGAATGCCAAAGCACAAAGCTTCTATGGCATGCCTGCAGAGGTTGAGCTTAAAGCGCAGGAAACTGTGACTGTGCCTTTAACAAAAGGTTACGGGACTCAAGACCTTGTAATCTATGCTCCACAAAACAGATCCGTGCGCGACACTGTTCTTGAAGACAATCAGTCCGTTTTTGTGCCAGTGACTTTCAAAAGCGAAGAATAGTAATTAGTTAAAATTCAAAACGAAAGAAGCCCTGCATAATCTGCAGGGCTTCTTTTTTGGGGAAATGCTATCCCGTTTTTTTCTAACCACACGGAGAAAGATTTTTAATAATTTCTCGATAAACTTCTCGAGAGGCCGGCGTTTGGATATTAGCTCTTCCCGTGTCGTTGAAAATTTCTATTGATAGGGCTCGATTATAAAGATCCACCTTGTAGCGAACTCTGCGACTTCCTGAGCAAGAATTAGAAAACTTAGGACCACACTTATACTCACCGTCAGTGTCGGTTTCACACACGCTGCATGTTCCAGAATAAGTGCAACTTGCCGTGCCGTCTTCCTCGTAGGTCCCAGCGGCATCCAAAGTTTCTTTAATGTTTAGATGCGCATTTTGCTCGGCAAATTTTTGATGCACGGAAATTCTTTGGTCTTTAAAAATCAGTTCATTCGGAATTCTGAATGAAAACTTATCTGCACCCGATGCAATGACTAAAACCCTGTCACCACGGAAGGCTTTAATTGGGTTAAAAAAAAGATTTGCAGATTTTAAGTCGAGATCCGCTTTTCCTGGGCGCAAAGGAATAGTTTGGCCATTATTATTCACCAATTTTAAGTCACCTTGAACTTGAACGGCAGCGGCTTGGTATTCACGCTTTGCAATCTCTGCAGATGGTTCACGATCGATGGAAGCTATGGGCGTAACTTCCTTATTTTGGTCTACCGGTTTAGAAGTACAACCCACAAACGCAGTGATAGACAAAAGCAACAGAACTTGTGACTTAAACAACTTAAAC
>CAMLMF010000241.1 GCA_946480995.1 uncultured Bdellovibrio sp.
AGAGAGCGTCGCAAAAGAACGTGCAGAGAACATTAAAAACTCCTTATATATGTCGCGGGGACGCGTGGTTTTACCAAATCCTTCCACAATCGGTGGCGAAATATCCTGCGTTTGCAAGAATTTCAGAAAGCGTCTGGTAAGTTGTCACTTTCTTGGTCAGAGGGGTGTTTTTGCTAAGACGGGGCCAGGCCAGAGTCGTTTTTGATTTCAATAGGTTAGCCGGTCCGGACGAATTTTGTCCGAGTTGGCATTAGGCTTGCTCTTGGCGTTCTGTGATTTAAAAAGGTTTAAAGAAAACCAGAACCACGAGGAGACTTTATGAAAAAGTATTTCTATCTACTTGCGGCCTTGAGCATTGCGCCTAATTTTGCGCTAGCTCAAAGCATCGAAAGTGATGTGGATGCAGAGCTTGACCAGATGTATGCAAATACTCAGGCAACTCAAGCATCGCAACCCCAATCAAACGGGGCGATCTCAAACACTGCGCCAGTCAGCGGTCAGCCGATTTATATCTTAAATCAAGCGACTCCGACTTCAACTTCTTCGGCGCAATTACAACAGACGCAAGTTCAAAAACAGCCTACGACTGTTATTGAAGCTTCGCCGTTGTCTGAATCACGTGCGGAACAAATCCGTCGTGCTCGTCAGGATGCAGAAACGCAAACTGAACAAAGAATCGTAGAAAAGCTTGAACAATCTCGTATGGAAGATGAGAAGAAAAGAGCGAACGTTCTATTTGGTGATAAATTCAACCAAATGAATGAACAACAACAACCAGTACAACAAGTTCAACCTGTTCAGGTTCAACCAGTTTATGTACAACCGGCTCCTGCGCCAGTTCCAGTTCAGCAAGTTTCTGAACCGAAAGAAAACACTCGCGATATCATTCGTGAAGAGTTGGCTGCAGCACTAAAAGCGGAAGACGAAGCCACAATGGTTCCTTTGGAAACTCATTACGTGGGTGGTATCTTAGGTATCGGTGATTATCCAGATACTAAGCAAGTTAAAGGCAACTATGCTCTGGGTGTTGCGTTTGGTACTAAGTATGACAACTTCGTTATCGAAGGTTCATTCTTGTATTCGAACTACACTGTTGAAGGTCAAGGTTACTACACAACTGGTGGTTACGGCTATCCGTATGCAAATGGTGTTTATGTACCTGACAGCATCGACGTGCAACAATATGCAGGTCAATTGGCTGCGAAAGTTCAGTTGTTCTCTGGAATCATTAAGCCGGTCTTCGGTGGTTTGGTTTCTTACTCTTACAGAGGTTTCTCTTGGGACAACAAAACTTACGGTTATGTGAATGAAACAAAAGCGAACTCGCACGCTATCGACGTGGGTGTGATCGCCGGTGCGGATTTAGAATTCAATCCGAAGTATTCATTGGGTCTTGATTTCCGTTATATGTGGAATCTTTCAAGCCGCGTAAACGGTGGCAACACTTGGATGGCTGGACCTCAGTATGGTTCTCAGATCGAAAAGCTGCAATACTATGTAATGTCGCTTGTCGGTCGCGTGAATTTCTAATTTAATTAAATAAGTAAGTTCCTCAGTGGTTTACAGACCCTACCTGCAAAGGTGGGGTTTGTTTTTTTTGCGCAAGCCTGAATCTCGGGCGCTGGACTTTGTTCTTTTCTTGGACCATAGTTAAGCCATGCATCTCCTTTTAGCTCTTCTATTAAGCTTGCCAAGTTCTGCCGCCGTTTTAGTCACGGCGACGGTGGGTCAGGTTTCTGATTATGTGGTGACCAGTCGCGAAGTACAGATTTCTGCGGTGATTGAAAATGTTTTGTATCCACCCAAAGAAGGCAACAAGGGGCTTCCTGAATTGCGTTTGGGGCAAGAGGCTTTTCGTGGTGCCGTGACTTCGGTGTTGTTAGAATCCGTGGTTGCTTTAGAGGCAGAAAATTTCAATGTCGCTGCGATTTCGGATGAAGATTTAAACGGAGCCTTGGCAAGGATCGAAAAAGCCACCGCCGGCAAAGCGTTCTGGGCAGAGCTGGAAGTTTCCGCGGCAGAGCTAAAAAAGTTTACCGTGCGTAAACTGACGGCCAAAGGTTTTCTGAAATTTAAAACCAATTCGATGGCAAGCATCATCACGGATCAAGATGCTCAAGCGTACTTCGAAAAAAATCGCGTGAAGTTCGGGACCTCTTCGTTTGATTCCTTCCGCGACAGTATCAAGGTTTTTTTAGCGCAACAGCAGCTGGAAGACCGTCTGCGTTCGTGGTTTGAAGTGATCAAACGCAAGTACAAAGTTCGCAACTATATTTCAGAATAATGATGAGTATCGAAAATTTAACCAGCATTCATAAGCCCGCCATGCGAGCCCTGGTCGAGGCCGTACACCAGGATCAGGGGATGCTCGCGCAATTTTATTGGCCCCAGGATTTGTTGGGGGCTGAACTTGCTACGGCTGAAGCCGTCGGGATTTTTAGCGGAGTGAGTCTGGCGGGATTTGTTCTGTATCGTGAGCTGGACAGAGCTTGGGAGATTTCCTTGGTTGCAAGTCATCCTAAATTTCGTCGCCAAGGTCTGATGGAGAAGTTGTTTGCCCATTTAATTGCTGCAAAGGGTCAAGAGCGAGAGCTGTGGTTGGAAGTGCATGAAGAGAACGTGGCCGCACAAAAACTCTATGAAAAACTGGGGTTTAAAGAAGTCCGTCGGCGGCCGCGCTACTATAAGGACGGCGGTTCGGCGATTCTGTACACGCGTTTGTGAGAAGGCAGCGCTCAGAGGGGGAGGCAAGATAAACCCTTGCCATGGTTCGTTTATTTTGCTACTTTCAAGTCGTTCCGATGGGCCCAGTAGGCCCATTTTTTTTGCGCCCGGACGGGCTCAAAGCCGATGATTCGGTTGATATGGCAACGAAATGACTCATTTCTTTTGCCTCATCTTTCTAGCCCCTGCACTTTTTAGCAGGAACTGGACTCCGTCCAGTCGCCGATATGCTAAAAAGGATTGTCTTTAATGTCTGAAATCCCATCATGGATGGTAAAAGTAGAAAACATGGCGCAAAAAGCTGCGACTTCAGAGGGCGTGCTTTTGTACGATCTTGAATTTGTCGGTGTCGGCAAAGGCCGTACATTGCGTGTGTTTATTGATAAAGAAGATGGCTCGATCAGTATTGACGATTGCTCCAATGTTTCCAAAGCATTGAGCGAAGCTTTAGATGCTGATGACGTAATCCCTGGAGAGGCCTATGCCTTAGAAGTTTCAACACCAGGATTAGATCGCCATCTAACAAAGCCATGGCACTTTCAAAAAGCCATCGGCAAAAAGGTTTATATCAAAACCGCGAAGGCGCTGGAAAGTGTCGGCGTCACCGATAAAAAATGGAAATCCGCGAAAACTGTAGAGCAAGTATTAGATGCTGCAGATGACAAGGGTGTTCGATTCGTGGTCAGTGGGGTTGAAATTGCGATCCCTTATGCGCTGATCGACAAAGCTAAAATAGTTTTTGAAATGACTAAAGGTCAAAAAAAGTAACGAGAGAGGAAAGTTCATGGCTGAAAATATGTTTTCAGATCTTTCTAAAGTGATTGATCAAGTTGGAAAAGACAAAGGTATCGATAAGCAAGTAGTTATCGATGCAATCACTCAAGGGATGTTGGTAGCTGCTCGTAAAAAATACGGCACTTACCGTGAAATTGAAGCCGCTTATAATGAAGATACTGGCGAAGTTGAACTGTTTGAGTTCAAAGAAGTCGTTCCTCGTGAAAAGTACATCGATGAAGAAGTTGAAATTCCTTACGATGAAGCTGTTAAGTTAGATCCAAACGTTCAGTTGGATGATTCCGTTGGTATTAAAATGGAAGCCTCTGATTTGGGTCGTATTGCTGCGCAAACAGCAAAACAAATCATCATGCAAAAAGTCCGCGATGCGGAACGCAATATCATCTTCAATGAATTTGAAGAAAGAAAAGGCGAAATCGCGTCTGGTATCGCTCGTCGTGTTGAAAAAGGCGCTATCGTTGTCGATCTAGGTCGCACGGAAGCTTACATCCCACCACGCGAACAAATCCCAGGTGAACAATACAAACCAGGCGATCGCATTCAAGGTTACTTGTCTGAAGTTCGTCAAACAACACGTGGTCCACAAATCATCATGTCGCGCGCTGATGAACGCTATTTGATGAAACTTTTTGAAATGGAAGTTCCAGAAATTTATGACGGCGTTGTGGAAATCATGGCAGCCGCGCGTGAACCAGGCCAACGTGCGAAAATCGCAGTTCGTTCTAACGACAACTCTGTTGATCCAGTAGGCGCTTGCGTTGGTATGAAGGGTTCTCGTGTACAAAATATCGTACAAGAACTTCGTGGCGAAAAAATCGATATCGTTCCTTGGGACGAAGACATCACACGTTTTGCGTGTAATGCTTTGGCGCCAGCGGAAATTTCACGTGTGTTCTTGGATGACTCAAACCGTGAGATGGAAATCGTTGTTCCAGATTCTCAATTAAGTTTGGCGATCGGTAAACGTGGTCAAAACGTGCGTTTAGCAGCGAAATTAACGACATGGAAATTGGATATCATTTCTGAAACTTCAGCCGCTTCACGTACGGCGGAATCCATCTTCAATTTGATGTTGATCCCAGGTATGAACGAAACGATGGCGCAAAACATTTTCCAATCTGGCTTCGGTTCATTCCAGTCAGTGGCAAATTCGTCTGTTGAAGAGTTAATGACTATCCCTGGTTACGATGATCCAGAAAAAGCAGAAAAATTGGCGAACGAAGCGAAAGCTCTGGACGCGAAATACGAAGAAGAAGGCATTGCGATTCCTACGGCTCCAGAGGCAGCTAAAGATAGCAAGCCAAATGTATGAGCA
>CAMLMF010000242.1 GCA_946480995.1 uncultured Bdellovibrio sp.
TTTGTGGCGTCGACGGCTTTATTGCCTGTGTGTTTTGCTTTTTCGGCCATGGTTTCTTCTGCTTGCGCGGTGTGGGCTACGGCAAAAGCAAATGTTAAAGCGGCGATCATCATTGTGTTTTTCATAGTTTTATTCATGCGATTCTCCTTATGATTCTTTTAAAATGTTCTGCTAATAGATGGCGTTTTGTTACGGCAGGCGTCCGGTTTTTTTTCCTGAACCAGACAATAGCGAGCCAACGTAAGATAAGATGGCTAGGACAATGAAAACGCCGACCAAGATTTTTCCGATTTCCATCGAAAGACCCGCAATGCCTGCGGCGCCTAGGACATAAGCCACGATAGCTAAAACGAAAAATGCAATTGCTGCTCTAATCATAAAACTCTCTCTTTCTGTGTGTTCGTTGAGTTTCTGGTTAAGCAGTAAGGCAACTTAAGGGCCATGCCTGGAATGCTGTTTAATTGCATTTGAAGTTTTTCATCGCCCTTTTTGGGACTTCTCGAAGCGTGCAAATGGGGCACTTTGGTGCAACCTGGGGTCGTGTGGGGCTTGTCGGGACGTTAAGGGGCTGACGGTTGCGGGATGCCATTTTTCACTAAAATGGGATTTGTGAGGTCGGAGCCATCCACGGCCCAATATTCCTGGGTTGCCCAAGGTCCTTGCCAAGTAACCAAATCAAAGTGATTCCCGCGGGGAGTTTGCGCGGAAAGTATGGTGACCTTTAGGGCCCTTCCTGCGGCAAACCAATGCAGAGATTTGTTCGGCTCGATTCTTTCGATGGGGGCTTGTGCGCGAAGTAAGAACACAGAGCCCGCTCCATAGGCTTGAGCTTTGCCGGTTGTGGGATCGAAGCACAAGGCCGTGCCTTCGTCGACGCCAATGCCTTTTACGGCGCTGACACGGAAGTTAAACCAAGCCCGCGCCATAAAGCCGACCAAGCGTCCGTGTCGGTCGCGTTCACTAAAGTGCGAATCCGTTGCGACCGTGTGCAAAAATGGCAGAGTTAAAAAACGTTGACGAATATCAACGAAGATCCCCAAGGGATCTTTTAAAACGTCAGCACTGCTGACTAAGGAATCCGGATCACGGGGCGAACCATATTGTCCCGAATAATCAAATTTCCCCAGAATCGCCATCCCAGCACTTGTTCCAGCAAAGGACACCCGGCGACTTTGCACAGCTTCATCTAAAATCTGCGCGACAGGAGAGTCCGTGAAATAGTCTAAATATAAAGTTTGATCTCCGCCTGCGAAAAATATCACTTCGGCTTGTTCAAGCACAGCAAGAGCCCGCGGATCGTCACTGTCCGTGGCGCTTTCAAAAGACAGTGTCGTGACAGAATTGACACGAGGGAAGCCATGCTGGGCCGTATCGGCAAAGATCCAATCTTCGTAACCGCGACTGCCTCCGGCACTGATGATGACGACATCACCTTGCTGTGAAGCATGCAACAGTCTTTTCCAACCTGTGGCCCAAGCATCGTCACTGCCGCCACCGGAAAGGCAATGCACAGCCTGGGTGTTCGGTTGAACATCAAAGGCAGAGCCTGTTCTGTAAATCTGCAAAGCCCATGTGGGCACAGCTAACAGCGAAGGCAGGATGGTTAAAAGGACGGCCGAAAAACGCATGCCCGGTGTTACCAGCGCACGAACAAATAGACAAGTTACCTTTACGACAGGGCCCGCGCGGAAGAATAAAGTCGGAAAAAATTGAGCATTGCTTGAGGCCTAGGAAGCTGCGTAAAATAAACTATGGATATGTTAAGTCATCTGTCATTTTCAGTTTCTGATCTTAAAAAATCATGTGCTTTTTATGATGCCGTTTTGGGAGCCTTGGGTTTTCATCGTGTTTATACTGGGACCACGGCAGCCGGTTGGGGAGATGATAAGGGTGATGAGAAGTTTGCAATTAAGAAACGAGTTGCTGTCGTCACTGCGCCTAGCAAGGGATTCCATCTGGCTTTTCACGCACGGCTTAAGGAAGATGTGCACGCATTTTATGAAGCGGGTCTTCAGGTCGGTGGTAAAGATAATGGTCCACCGGGACCTCGCCCTGAATATGGGCCGCGATATTATGCAGCTTTCCTTATTGATCCCGATGGTTACGAAATCGAAGTCAAACTGCACGTTTCCGAATGAGAGAAATAAGTCAGTACATCTAAGATATTTACATACGCTGGGAAGCCAGGGCCACAGCGCTGGAGTTGTCCGCATTTTGTGGGACGACCTTCACGTACAATGTTTGATTTTCTGCGTGTAAAACCGTCGCGACTTGATCACGTGTCACGATTTCACAGGCCAGGCCCGCACCGACAAAGTGTAAGTCGACCACTTTACCAGTTTGCGCTTGCGCCAAATCATCCATGGTCCATTGCAAAGCATGTTCGCTAGGAATTGTTTTCTTCGTCGCCACGTATTTTGAAAAGCGCACAGCCAAAAGCATCGCCACAAAGACGACCACAGCGATAGCCGGAGCCCAGGCAAGCAAGGCTAAGTGGGCAGAGATTTTTTTGGCTTCTTGAGCATTAAAAAAGAAATCAGCAAGAGCCAAGCTGCTGCCACTTAAAAAGACCACCCAAAGGGCTGTGGTGCTGACTGTTTCAATTATTTTTCGCATATGTAACTCCACCGCGGTCAGGGCTGACCCATGAACTGAATTGACGTTTTGGCGCAAACAGAACTTTGGGGATCGCCACGAACAAAACAAAACTATTAATCATCCAATAAGCAAACGGGTACCAAATGGCAACAAAGCCCAGGCCCGAAGATTTTTCGTAACGCCCCTGCAAGAAAAGGCCGACAATAAATTGCGTTAAGCTCATCACACCGGTGAGCAGAATTGCATAATTGATATTGATATTATGCAAGTTCTTGCCAAACAGCGCGCAAGCAATGGTGACGGGCAATAAGAAGGCCCAGGTCACAGAAAAAATATATTCTAATAAGATTAAGCGCAGTCCCGTGTCTTGGCTTTTTAAGACAGAGCGGCCATGTTTTAGCACCACTTCAAAGCCCCCTTGGGCCCAGCGCAAGCGTTGTTTCCATAAGCCTTTCAAAGTGTCCGGCATCAAGACATCGCACGTGGCCTTGGGTTCGTACTTTAAAGTCCATCCCGAAGTTTGCAATTTCCAACTGATACCCACGTCCTCGGTGACAGTATCCGTGTCCCAGTAGCCCACACTTTCAATGGCAGACTTTCTGAACATCACCAGCACACCCGACAAAGCAAACAGGCGGCCCAGGGTTTGGTGATAGCGTTTGATCATTCCAACCAAGGCCGAAAATTCTCCGACTTGCAGACGACCTACCAAGGTGCCACGATTTTTGACGCGTGGGTTGCCCGTAACACCAGCAACATTTTCGTCGCGGAAGTGTTCCAACATATGGCGGGGAGCATCGCCGTCTAGTTCAGAATCGGCGTCGATACACAAAATAAACTCGTGACGGCTGGCCAGGGCTCCCAAAGTCAAAGCCGCAGCTTTGCCGCGATTTTGCACGAGGTTGACAACGCGCATGTGCGGTCGAGTCATCGCCAGGCTTTCTAACACGGCTTGGGTTCTGTCGCGGCTGCCATCGTTGATTGCGATGATTTCACAGTTGTCGGCAGGAATATGATCTAAAGAACGAATGGTTGCTTCCGCCGTTTTCTCTTCGTTAAAGCAAGGAATCAGAATGGAAAATGGCTGAGCTGAAAAATCGCTAAACGGCGCTTTCTTTTTTTCTCTTTTAAAATAAAAAACGAACGCCCCCATAATCCAAATCAACGGCAGGACGAAAGGGATGATCATAAAAAGAAATTTTAGCACGGCCGGCAAATAAGAAACGATCATTTCGCTTCTCCTTTACTTTGATGAGGCGGACTTTGCTGAACTGAGAAAATACTTTTAAAATCAGCATCGGCGACAAAGTTTTTAAAGTTCACATCGAAATATAAATTAGTGTGCCCTTGTGCCAGTTGATGCGAGGCTTGCATCTTATAATCTTTCGGCAAAGCGACAATCAGGCGTGCGGGTTGTTTTTGCGGATCACTCCACAGGGCTTTGTCTTTCTCAAGTTTTTGCGGCGTCAAAATGACGTCATCAAAGATCCCAGGGCGCGGCGGTGTTTGGCCGATAAGGCCAAACTTTAAATAAGGACGGATGGAACGAGCGGCAGCGATTAAAGACTCAAAAAGGGGTTCTTTAACTTTATCTTTTGCTGAAACCTCAAAGAAGACTCCGTCGATGTCAGTATGCTTTGCTAAATCAATCAGGGCAGCCTTGGCGCGTTCTTGATCTTTTAAAAAAGACTGCGGCAAACGAGCATAAACGTAAGCTACGCGCGCGCGGTTTTTAACGGTGTGTGCGGCCCGACTGAAATAGTCCCCGCGTAATTTTATTTTAGAATTCACAAAGTAGGCATCGCCTGAAGACGACACCGCTTGGATAAGGGCAAAGTTCGGTGCGGCGGCTAACGTTTGTTCTAAAAGATCGCCCAGGTGCTGTTCTGCCACGGACTCATTTTTTTCCCAAAGACCATCCAGATCAACGCGAATCATACGTACCGGCAAAGGATCTATAAAGGCTTGTTCAAGGGCCGCAGCGAACTTAGTAACATCGGTGTGGGCCATCATCAAGCCACGGCCAATGTGCGCCAGGTTGTGAATATTATTTAAGCCGGGGCGCAAGGTCATCTGGATAGTCATGCCAGCTTCTTCAGCAGCTTTGCGTGACAAGCCATTGGCTGTGCCATAAGGCCACACCATCACGTCGTTGTCTTTGCCTAGATTTTTTTTAAGCAGTTCATTGTTCTTTTTTAAATCAGCAAGAATAATATCTGAAAACTCTTTG
>CAMLMF010000243.1 GCA_946480995.1 uncultured Bdellovibrio sp.
GTAGCCCATCCGGATATTTTTAATTCTGAATCTTTGTATCTATTTTTGATCATGTTCTTATGGCAGATGCCGCACTTTTGGATCTTGGCGATCAAGTACAAAGATGACTATGCAGCCGGCGGTATTCCGACATTGCCTGTTACGGTCGGCATGGAACGAACGTTGTTCCATGTGGGTTTGTACACGTTCGTTTATGTGGGTGTTGCTTTGGCGGCGCCACTATTTGTGCATGCCAGCTGGGTGTTCGTGCTTTTGACCATTCCGTTTTCTTTTAAGGTCATGCAGGAATTCTATCGTTATTATAAATCAAACGGCACAGAACGCTGGTTGGCGTTTTTCATGTGGCTGAATGTTTCAATGCTGGTTTTTATTGTGATTCCAGTGATTGATAAGTGGAATTTCTTGTTCATTCACTCGAACTAAAAAGGCCAAATTTCTTTGGCCTTTCACGCTATTTTTTAAATTCTTCCGGAGTATCGATTTGCTGAAATGGATGGGCTTTTTTAAAGGCCTCAAGCTTTAGGCAGTTCTCATTAATTTTAACCAGTGTCGGATATTTGCTGATATCGACTTTAAAGCGCTGACAAGTTAACAACTGCGGAATCAAAAACAAGTCGGCCATGGTAATCTCATCCCCGAAGCAATACTTGCCAGAAAACTCTTTCAAGGTGTTTTCCAAAGTCTCTAAACCCTGCGGAGCCCAATACTGCATCCACTCTTCTTTTTGCTCTTGTGTGTAGCTGTGCTTTTTTTCTAGATACTGCAAGGTTTTTAGGTTTCCCATCGGATGCATGAAGGAATTAATCACTTCGCACACTTGGCGGACGCGTGCCTTTAGGTACGCATCTTTCGGGAAAAGGGCCGGAGCGGGGTGAACTTCATCTAGGTATTCCATGATGGCGAAGGACTCAGGGATATTATGACCGTTGTGAGTCAGCGTGGGTACGCCTCCCAAGGGATTTATCTTTAGGTACTCGGGTGAACGCTGTTCGTGTTTTAGTAAATTGATCGGACGGTATTCGTAGGCAATGTTTTTAATATTAAGAGCCAAGCGTACGCGGTAAGAAGTGGAACTTCGAAAATAGTTGTAAAGTATCATTGAGGCCATATACTTCTCCTAACGATGGCTCATTATTCCACTAGTGTTTGCTCAGTCAAAGGACTTTTCTGTGCCTAATAGATTTATCTTTTCGCTGCGGTTTTCGTCTAAAGTGTTCATGAAACTTGGCATCTTGGCCTTGACCATGATTCTGTTCATGACTTTGTTTCGTCTGAATCTTTATTTTTTATCCGTGTTTCATGCCACCCCCGATGTGACGTTCACTGAGGTCGCGCAATCTTTTCTGGCCGGAGTTCGTTTTGACACTTTGGTTTTTGGATTTTTATTTATACCCGTGTATTTCGTTTTGCTCTTCCAAGCGCTGACCGAAAAATGGCCGCGTTTCATGTTCTTCGTTTATAAGGCGTACTTCGTTGTGGCGTGGTTCATTATCTGTGCGTTGACGTTCGTGGACTTTTTTTATTTCGCTCGTCATGGCGCGCGCATGCGTTTTGCTGATTATATGGCCTGGACGCCTGACGCGTTGATTGCGCAAACACACAGCGTGCAGCCGAATCAATTGTGGATATTTTGTATTATAACCCTGATGCTCTTTAGTCTGGGTTATATGCTGACCAAAAGTTTGAAGTTTGGTGATTGGAAAGATGAATATTCGCCCCACGCTGGTTCGAAGCTAGAAACACTATTTCGCGTGTTGGCACCTCTGATATTGGTGGCTTTGGCGGCGCGTGGTACAGTCGAGGCGCATCATTTAGCTTTGGAACACAGCGAAGTTTCCTATACTAAGGCTATAAACGAGATGGGTCTGAATGCTGTATGGTGTTTTGATAAATAACGTAAAATATGGAACTATTTAAGAGTTCACGAAAACTCTTTAGGAGGAGTTCAAAATGAAAAAGTACACTCTAATTCTGATTGCAGCGTTGGGAATGTCCGCTTCTACGGCGATGGCTGATGTTGATTACGGTTTGGAAGTTGGTATTCGTCAACAATCTGGGGACGCTGACAGCGGAGCCGCGACGAAGTCTCAAATGGGTTTGCAATTTGGTGCTACAGCACACTTTCCGATTTCTGGTCCTTTGCACTTAAGAACAGGCATGCTTTACACACAAAGAAACATTACAGTTGAAAGCTCGCCAGACAATAAAGTGCAAATGTCTTATTTAGATATTCCTGTGGCTTTGATGTATAAATTCGAAGAATACGCGGGCGTCTTTGCAGGTGTTTCATTGGGTATGAACTTGGATAAAACGGCAGACGTTGGAACAGTTCAAGACGTGAAGTCACCACTAGTACCAATCATCATCGGAGCAAGCTTCAAATTTGCTCCGCAATTGGGTGCAACTTTGTACTATGAAAGTGCCAGTGGCGATGCGGCTAAAGGCCTTAAAAACTATCGCGCAGTCGGCGCGAATTTAATGATTACTTTCGACTAAGGATTTTTTGTGAAACTAGGTTCGTTAAAGTCTCCGCAAAGTTTAGACGGAGTACTTTGTGTCATCAGCCAAGACAACAAGACAGCAGTGAAAGCCACGCAAGTGGCTTCTTGCTTACGTGAAGCTTTAGAGCAGTGGAAAGATAAAGAACCATTGCTAAAAAAACTTTACGCTGACTTGAATGCTGGCAAGGCCGAAGAGGCTTTTGCGGTGAAGCCGTCTGAATTTCATTCAGCTCTTCCGCGCACATGGCTTTTTGCCGATGGCTCTGCATTTATTTATCATATTAAGCTTGTGCGTATGGCGCGTAAAGCGCCGTTGCCAGAAACTTTAGAAACAGTGCCTTTGATGTATCAAGGGGAGTGTGGTCAGTTCCTAGCTCCAACAGAGGATATTCCACAGCGCGATTTTGCGCACGGAACTGACTTTGAAGGTGAAGTGGGTGTCATCACTGATTTCGTTCCTATGGGAGTAACGCCAGAGCAGGCTTTGAAATACATCCGTCTGGTTGTTTTAATCAATGACGTGTCTTTACGTGGTTTAATTCCTGAAGAATTAGCTGCAGGCTTTGGTTTCTTCCAAAGTAAGCCGGCGTCAGCGCTGTCACCGTTTGCCGTGACGATTGATGAACTTGGTGAAGCTTGGCAGAACGGTCGTCTGCATTTACCGTTACATGTGAATTACAATGGTCAGTTCTTTGGTAAGGCCAATGCCGGGGCTATGCACTTTCACTTTGGACAGTTGATTGCTCATGCAGCGAAAACTCGAAATTTGGCTGCTGGTTCAGTGATTGGCAGTGGAACGGTTTCTAACGAAAGCCATGATCGTGGTTCAAGCTGTTTGGCCGAAAAACGTATGATTGAGCAAATTGAAACAGGTGCCATTAAAACTTCATTCATGAAGTCGGGCGACACTGTGGATATGGAAATGTTCAACGAACAAGGTCAAAGCATCTTCGGAAAAATCAGTCAAAAAGTGAAGATCGTTTAAGATCTTCACTTTCAAGAAAGCGCTGTGCTTACAGCGCTTCAATAACTCCACAAGCAATTCTTGCTCCTGAATTACCTGCTGGTTGCGATTTCAAATCATCTTTATCTTTGTGAATAACCACAGCCTTACCAATGATGCTGTCTGCGCCTGGCTTCATTGTCATGCCTTCAACTATGATTGTTGTGTTGGCTTTCTTTTTGTTGTTAGCGATCAAATTACCTAAGTCACCAACATGTTTTTTAGCGGATGACATGGATCCATGTTCGCCATGAGTTGGATTAAAGTGTCCACCGGCAGAAGTAAAATCTGCTTTTGAACAATCACCCGTTTCGTGAATATGAAAACCATGCGGGCCGGCTTTAAGGCCATCAACCAATGTTTCGATCTTCATTTTGCCGTCTTCTTCAGTGAAATGAATGATGCCTTTGATTTTTGCACCTGCTGCAGATTTTAGAACTGCTTGTGCTTTTGTCGGAACGACGACGGCCGCAGGAGTAGGCTCTGCGGGTGTTTCTGTTTTTGGTTTGTGTGTACAAGCAGCTAAAGAAACTGCAGCACATGATACAAGTATAAGGTTTTTCATTGGGACTCCTTCTATGATGAAAGTTCCTACAGTGTACTGAGTTTTTCACTGATGTCATCAGCCTGAGTTTAGCCTAGGGCATCAACTGATGACATACACTCTGCAAAGCAGAGAAGCTATTGGCTCACAAGGAGTCTTCCATGCTGAGTGGTCTATTGTCGGTTCTATTTGCGCTCTCATTTGCTCAAGAAAAAATTCAGGTTAAAAGCTTTTCACCGCAAGGATATGTAAAGTCGGTTGAACAAGTCCGCATCGAGTTCGCGCAACCCATGGTGAAACTTGGAGACATCAAGTTAGAAGCCCCAGCAACAAGTCCGTGCTTTAAAAATGGTTCGGGCCGTTGGATTGATAGTCGCAACTGGGTTTTTGATTATAAAGAAACTTTAGGCGGTGGCGAGCTGTGCACTGTTGTTGTGGGGGGGAAGACTTTTACCTTTAATACCGGGGGCGCCCATGTCACCGAAGTATTCCCTTCGATTTATCGCAATATTGAACCAGAGCAAAATTTCGTCTTGATTCTTGATACTCCCATCAAAGCGGAATCGGTAGCTGATGGAATTTACTTTGTCGTGGACGGCCTTGGTGATCGTATTCCGGCAAAACTTTTGACGGGCAGTGAGGCCGCTCAAGTTCGCGAAGCCGCCGAAAAAGAACACAGATATCAAAAAGAATATTTCCAAAAAGAACTTATCGTCATTAAAGCGCAACGACCTTTTCCTCCGGGGGCGA
>CAMLMF010000244.1 GCA_946480995.1 uncultured Bdellovibrio sp.
TGAATTTTGATGACGAGGCATACTCGCAATTATAAAGTCACAGTATGTTAAATATGAAGAGATTTGATTTTCTGCTGGTCCTTGCATTACTTGTGGCTAGTTCATACGCCGGATTCAAGGCTTGGACGTTGCATAGTCAGCGTGGGGTCACGGCGAATGCAGTCATTGGTCAAGTTTCTTCAATAGACGGAGACGTCTTTCAAAAAGGTGATGCGGATTTTTTCTATGTTCCCGCGGGGAATGGGGCCGCAGTCTTAGAAAATGATCAACTAACAACCGGGATTCATTCCGAAGCAAAAATACAACTTAAAAGCTTACAATCTCAGATCTTTCTTAAAGAAATGAGTCACATCATTTTTCGTCTTAAGCAGAATAGCTTTTCCTTGGACATCCGCTCTGGGGACGTCGATGCGATTTTAGTGCCTGGTGAAATTGTCTTAGTGGACGGAAAAAAAGTTATTGCTGCCGAAGGTGGAGCTGCGCGAATTGCCTATCGTAAAAGAGCAGAGGGTTCTTCATTTCAAGTTTTGCAAGGGTCCGTGAGTCTAGCAGAGGACGACGAAAAGTCCGTGATCAAAGCAGATGAAGGATTAGGGGCGAAATTAACGATGGTGTACCCTGGTCACGGTGAAAGTGTCGTGTCGCCAGATCTGATCGTAAAGTTTCAGTGGCAAGAATCTGCTGATTTAAAACCCTATGTTTTGAATGTATTTTCTAAGGATCGATTGATCCAAAGTCAGATATTTAACGATTCTTCCGCAGCCTTGCGTTTGCCGAAGCCAGGACTTTATACCTGGAAGGTTTTTCCGCAAAAATCACTTCAGGCGGGTTCAGAGGGATGGACTTTTCAGCTTTATAAGGAGCCTCTTTTTGAGCTGCTGCAACCACTTCATAATGAACAAATGAAGTTAAGCTTGGGTGAAGAAAAGAAAAATATCGTCTTTCAATGGAAGCAAAGAGCAGGGGATAAAAATTTTTTGGTGATCGAAAACAAGGATTCCAAAAGTCAAACGGAATGGACCCTCTTCGAAAAAGCTGAAATATTAAGTGGGGCTGAGGTCGTAGTGAATAAAGCCCTTTCCGTGGGTGTCTATCGTTGGCAGATTCAAGCAGGATTGGCGCTTAGTGAGTGGCGCACATTGACGATTCAAATGCCTGACGTGCCAAAGTTAGCGCCACCAAAGTTATCCAACGTCGATGTCTTATTTTCTGAGCAGATTAAAAAAGAGGGCTTAGAATTGACTTGGCCTCCAGTTGAAAATGCACAAAGTTATGAAGTTGAGTGGGCGCAAAGAGTACGGCCTTCGGTAAAAGCAAGCGCAGAAAAAATCATGGGCCTTGCGCCAGGTAAATTTCAATATCGTGCAAGGACCTACAATGCCATGAATGTTCCCGGAGATTGGTCAGAATATAAGTCCGTTCATTTACGTAAACCAGTGGCACTAGTCAAAGCACCTCCCGCTGCGGTCGCGCCGGCACCAGTTGTCCCCAAGCCTGAGGTCTCCGCGACACCAACCCTTAGTCCAGCTGTCGTTGAAAAGCCAAAAGATTCTGCTCCCAAAAATGAAGGCGAGGGAAAGCTCTCTTGGAATGGCATTGAAATTCCTAAAGTTGTGTCGCCTGACTCCAGTATGAGCATTGTTTCTCGGGGTGAAAAAGTCGGAGTTGATGTCGTTATTAAATCTTTGTCTTGCAAAGATTATGAGGTGGAAATTGACACTGATAAAAAGTTTTTGAATCCCACTATTATTAAGACAGAAAATGGAAAAAATCGAATTAGTTTAAAACAAGGATCTTATAATATCCGCGCCCGCTGCTGGAAAGACGGTGACATGGGTGACTGGAGTCTGGTTCGTCAATTCGTTATTCAGTAAGGTCTGAAATCAAAACTTTAGTCTGGCGTAAAAATAAAGTTTTCCTAGATTACAAAACAAGTAGATATCTATGTTTCTTGAAAGCTGAATTGTTCTCGTGTAACTTTGCTATAAGACAACGCAAGTTTTTTTCTGAAAGTTGTTAAGAAAGCATAAAAATCAAAAGGATTTGATTTTTGGTTGAGTCGAGGATGGCCGAATGATCTTTAATGCTGGTCGTTTCATAGCTTTATTTTTCTTCATTATCTTAACTGCATGTACTGCAGATAAAGGTGATTTAAAGGGATATGTCGGCAATGATGGCAGCAGTTCATCTGATGGATCGACTCGTCCTTCGAATGCCGTCATTATGCTGCCATCAACTCCTCAAGTGACGATGACCGAAGGATCTACCGCGAAGCTTTTAGTTTTATTCAATCGACCACTACCGCGCGCGGTGACTCTGAATTGGCAAATTGCCGATGGGGAAAAAGATTTCGAAGTTTCGTCTGGTGTTATTTCTGCCGCTGAAGAAGCGGAGTCCGTTGAAATCGAATTAAAAGTAAAAAATGATGGCCTGTACGAGGGTGAAGAAAAATTTTTCGTTCAGGTCAGTGGTGACACAAATGTCTTTCTTTCCTCTCTCATGTATCCGGTTGTTATTCCGGAAAATGGCTCGGCCCTTTTAGTCAGTATTTTGGGCCCTGGAACACCTGGGGCTAAGATTCAGCAGATCGACGAAAATGCAGTAGCGGGTGGAGCAGATATTTTTATCCGACAAAGTTCTGCGGCGGACTTTCCTGTTCAGGTACAATTTACGGTGACTGGCAATGCTACGGCAGGTGCTGACTTTAGTTTAAGTGAGTCAGGTTCAGTCACTTTTGCTCCAGGCGAGACTGTTAAAAGAATCCGCTTTAATGTTGTCAACGATGTCTTAAATGAATCGCCAGAAAGCGTGATTATTACTTTGAGTTCCATAGCCGTCGGTTCTTTGGCTAGTATTGATAATGACAATGAGGTGCACACTATTAATATAGTCGATGATGACTTGGGCTCGCGCTTTGAAATTCTTGGTGTGCGCGGGGGCACTGATAACTTATTGGATACCTATCTTACAGACGGGGTAGTCCCACGGATCGAGTGGAGCAACGCCTTAGATGAACAAGAATATAAAATTTCTGTAAAGAATAGCTCCAACTCAACTGTTTGTTCAGATGTGGTAGTTGCCGCAGATACTTTAAATAAGTCCTTTAGCCCGGCTGACTGTGCAGGGTATGTGTTTTTACAAGGCGAAGAATACAGTGTCGTCGCTGAAGTGAAGGTTGCAGGTGTGTACTATCCTGCAAGTAACAGCGGTGTATTTAAATTTGTTGTTGATGGCACGCCGCCAGGTGCTTTTGACATTCTAGGTGTCTTTGGTGGTGACGACATAGAGCCTGATCAGTATTTAGCAGGAACTTTGAATCCTTCTGTGTCGTGGCAAAATGCTGCGGGTGAAGTGGGCTATCGTATAGCCATTTATTCTCGGGACAGTGGTGTTGAAGTGTGTGCTCCGGTTGTTGCACCGGCAAATGTTACGTCGATTAGTTTTCAGTCTTGTCCCCTTGTGCGTGGCGCTTGGTACAAGGCCACAGTTGTCGCCTTTGACTCTGCTAATAATATACGCCCGGCTGGAAATACAAACTTTGAGTTCTTTGTGACCGAAGTGGCTTCGGGTTTTGTTATCGCAGGTGTGACCGGAGGAACCGCAGACGTCACCGCAGATACAAATTTAAATGACGCTGGTGAAATTGGTGATCCCTATGCATTTAACGTCAATTGGAATACGGCCGGTGGCATTGATCGCTACGAAGTTACAATTCTTAATGCCAATAATACTTTAAAATGCCCGACAGTCACGGTCATGGCCAACCAAGCGAAGATTTCCGGTTGTCGTTTGGATTTGAATTTCAATTATAAAGTGCGTGTTGTGGGTTTTGATATCAATGGTGTTCAATATCCGGCGACGAATTCGCCGATGCCTTTTGTGTATAGAAAAGGTTTGTTTTTATCCGGCGATGCCACAATACCGTCTTATTATCGTGGGATTCCCATCACTAACTGCGGTGGCGGTGCGATTTGTAATTCTGTAAATCCGTACGTAGTAACAACTCCCTTTCAAGAAGAACAGATTGTGATTGGTAAAGATGCTGTGTTGACGGGACCTGCCTGGGCAGGCGGACCGGTCACAGCGGGGAATGGTCGCCTAGAAATTACTGCCGATATTCTGCGCATCGAAGACAATGGTCGCATCATGATGGATGGCAGAGGTTATCCAAGCTCCAGCGGTGATGGGCATGGAATTGACGGTGTCAGCTCCGGAACCGGCGGGGCGCACGGTGGCAACGGGACGAGAGACTCTATGGATCAAAGCGGTAAAGCTTATGGATCTGCTAAAAATCCGGACACGATGGGCAGTGGCGGTGGAGCTGCGGGCGCGACTCCGGGTGGTAAGGGTGGCGGCATCATCAAGATTACTGTGAATGATGAGTTGGCATTTAAGTCTGGAATCATCTCTTCCCTAGGTGCCAACGGATCCGGTCAATCTGGCGGTGGTGCTGGTGGCAGTATTCTGCTAACTGCGAAAAAGGTTTCTGGGATTAGCGGAGTCATCTCTGTCAAAGGTGGCACGGGCAGTGGTGGTCCAGGTTCCGGTGGACGTGCGGCTTTATATTACCAAGAGGTGACTCATGCGGGCGGACTTGCCGGTCTTACCTTCACCCTTTTGCCGGGCGCTGACGGTGGTGCTTCAGGGACCTTGTTCACAAAAAATACTAAGACGGTCGGTGGCGATACCTTTGGTTATTTGACGATTGATTTAGGCGGAACATTCAGACAAGCCGTCGGAGTTGAAACTCCACTGCCATTATTTGATGCCGGGGATCCAAGCGCAG
>CAMLMF010000245.1 GCA_946480995.1 uncultured Bdellovibrio sp.
GGCTGCATGTGCATTGGTTTCCAGGTCGGTCTTGACTCAATATTGTCCTTTTCCAAATACAAACGAACTTGTTCTGGAGTCACCTTAAAGACCTTTGGATCCATCGTGATACATGAAAGCCAAAAATTCGGCTCACCGAATTCAACGTACGGAGAAAAACCAATTCCCTCCATGTTTAAATGCTCGCGGTAAAATTCGTAATTTCTTTTACGACTAGCCACTCGCTCACTTAAAACTTCCAACTGAGCCACGCCAATTGCAGACAGAACATTGCTCATGCGATAGTTATAGCCGATTTCTGTGTGCTCATAATATGGGAATGGATCACGAGCTTGGGTCGACCAAAAACGACATTTTGCAATCAAAGCCGCGTGCGGAGACGTCAACATCCCACCACCCGAGGTCGTCAGAATCTTGTTGCCGTTAAATGAAAAAATGGAGGCATCGCCATGAGCTCCTAATGGACGCCCTTTATAAGAAGCCCCTAAGGCTTCAGCGCAATCTTCAATCAAAGGAATGTTATACTTCTTTGCAATAGCTAAGATCTTATCCAGATCTGCAGGAATTCCGTAAATGTGCACCAGAACGATCGCCTTCGGTGTCACTCCATACTTGGCGATGGCATCTTTGATTCCCTCTTCCAAAAGTTGCGGATCCATATTCCACGTGGCGAAGTCACTATCGATAAAATAAGGTGTTGCACCCACAAAAGTTATCGGAGAAACGCCTCCAATAAAAGTTAAGTCAGAGCACATCACGATATCGCCCTTAGTCACACCAAAGTATCTCAGGGCAAGATGCAAGGCCGCAGTTCCAGAGGAGAGAGCCAAGGCGTGGGCAGACTGAGTGATTTTACAAAAAGAAGCTTCAAACTTCTCCATCATCGGCCCTAATGGAGCAATGTAATTCGATTCGAATACTTCGCCAATATACTTGAGTTCATTGCCAGACATGTGCGGCGGAGACAGAAAAATTCTTTCCATATAATACTCTCTGATTTCCCTAGGAATTTATGCAAATATTAGTACCACAATAAAAATACTGAGGTAAATAAATTATCTCAAGCATTCCGTGAAGATAATCGCATTCACGCCCCCCGCGACACAGTAAAATGATACACCTCGTAAACAGAGCTGAATCGGCCCCCAAGACACGAGCATGACGGGCCCACTGCGCATTAAACAAGCACCGAGAAAAAACTAGACAAAGACTTCAAACGGCGACACTATTGACGCCGGAATTTGTTTATCAGAGCCGCCTCTATTGATTGACGCAATCGCTGAAGATGACCATCGGCGGTCACCTTGATGATTAAAATGAAATAGAAAAGGCATTCTCTAGCGGGGCCACAGTCTTGAGTAACTACATCGAAGATTTAAGTCAGCACAATGTTCTAGTTTTCGATCGCAACTCTGCCGTCTTTCAAAAGATGGTCCGAGACGTCATGGAAAAATCCTATGGTGTAAGAAAATACGGCACCATTTCAGAGTATAAAATTGCAGATCACTATATCGATCTAGGCAAATACAAATACTTTGATCTCACCCCCCACGACTATGAACTCCTCGCCAAAATCGACATTCAAGACGTGATCATTCGCGATCGCTGGCTGCGCGAATTGACTTATGACGAAGCGTTTAAAAAGGTCAAAGTCTGCTTCTAATTTTGCGTCGAGTTCTTTCAAAAACATGATTACAACGTGATCTTTTCGCAGATTGTGGACAATTACGTCATGGACGTTTTTTTCAGAGTCGCGCGCCTTTTTGACATTAAAACCGTCGGCGTTTGCCGCTTTTTCTATAGCGGTTACCACAGAATCACTCTCTTCGGTGAACATAACACCGTACGCACCCCGGCTGACGACGAAGTTAAAAAAGTTATGGATGCCTTGGTCAGCCGAAACTTTGTTTCTAGCATGGCCCCTTCGTTTAAATGGGCCTTTAAAAATTCAGTGCTTCTCTATGCAAAGTATAAAGCGAAATGCCTGGTGCACTTCGGTTTATACGGCATGATTTTAAGACGGACTGAATTCGACTATGTCGCTCGAATCAGCAGCAGCGCCTATCCCAAAAGCCTGCGTTGCTTCTTGGCCTTTCGCCATCTTAAAAATATGCCGACAGTGCAGCAGTGGCTTAAGAAAAGTGACAAGCCTGTGGTGTATTTGGCCTTACATTACTTCCCAGAAGCGACGATCGATTATTGGGCTTCGGATTCTACCGCCGTCAATTATCTTCAGTCTATCGTCGAAGTCATCACATCGCTAAAATCTAAGGGCTATCGAATCTTGATCAAAGAGCATCCAGCGATGGTGTTCGCAAGACCCCCTGTTTTTTATAAGGACTTAATGGCCGTGGGCCAAGACGACGCCATTCTGTGCACGCCATTTGCAACATCCAGAGAGATCTTCAGTGTCGCAAACTCTGTCGTTGTATGGACTGGAAGTGTCGGGGTAGAGGCCGCTCTTTGCGGACTGCCTGTGGTTAAAGTCTGCGATAACTATTATTCGGCTCACAAGAAATTTATCGACTACCGAAACATCGAAAAGGCACAGCCTTTTACTCCCGATGAAAGATTCGAACTGCTAAAAGAAGTTCTTAGCGGCACAATTAAAAACTAACACGAAAACAATCTAGGAAGGTCCTAGCGACGGTCCCCGTTTTTTCGTGTCAAATCCAGACTGATGTCTTCGCTGGCTCGGGCGAGGTCTTCTTTTCTGCCAATATCAACCCAATAGTCCAACAATCTGAACATCGCGCACGGTTGAGCATTCGTAATCAGTGTCTGAAAAAGAGTCGGCATATCATAGTAGCGACCCTTAGGAATATACTGCAAAGCTTTTGGATCTAAAACGTAAATGCCTGCATTTACATCAAAATGATAGGTGGGCTTTTCCTTAAGGTTTTGAATATATAAATCATCGGTGGCCGTGATGACACCGTAAGGGACTTGTTGTTGAAACTGGCGCACACACATCGTCGCCACTGACTTTTTATCATTATGATGCTTAACCACTTCACTAAAATCTAAAGAGGTCAGAACATCCGCGTTCACGACGAAAAAGGGCTCTACCAAAATATCTGGACGAATCAAGCTGAGGGCGCCGGCCGTCCCCAAGGGTTCATCTTCGATCACATAGTTGATGTTTACGCCAAATCTTTTGCCGTCTAAAAAGTAATCCTGAATGATTTCTTTTTTATAATTTAAACAAAATAAGAACTTCGAAAAACCTTGATCACGGAACTGTTCCACCAAATGCTGCAACATTGGACGGTCGCCGATATTAAGCATGGGTTTGGGAACATCTTTTGTCAGTTCGCCCAAGCGCGAACCCAAGCCTCCAGCCATAATAACGACGAAATTGTCTCTGGAAACGAATTCGATGTCGTCCAAAGAAAAAACTGAAGACAAACGATTCTTTTCATCCACCAAAGGCATGTGACGGCAATGCATGCGCTTCAATTTTGCCACGATGTCTTTTTTTGAACTTTCCGCTGGCATGGTTTCTGGAGTTCGATTGATGATTTGATTCACGTCGGTGGTTTTTCTAAGAATACTGCGACGTAAATCTCCGTCAGTCACAATGCCTAAAAGTGTTCCCTCGTCGTCAACAAAAGCTAAAAAGCCAATACCACCGGAATCCAAGGCTTCCACCACGTCTCTTAAATCAGTGTTCTCGGTCAACTTTAAGGTGTATTTCATTTGGATTCTTTCATCAAAAATGAGGCGTATTGAAAATCCTCAAGGGTATCAATATCAACGGATCGCGTGCGCGGCATAATATAAGCGTAAGTTTTATCGGAGCTATAAACACGATTCTGCAGTAAGCTTTTTTTAAACACGTAAACCGCTCCATTCGGATATACAGAGCGGCGATACATCTGGCGGTTGTCTAGGGTTTCAGGAAAAATCGACTCTAGCGTCAGGTCGTCTTTTAGATACTTATGCCAAACTATCGGATGATGTTCCTCGGTGTAACTAATCACCGAATCTGCTTCTTTAGATTGAAACAAATCAATCGCGGCATCTATATCGGCCGACGTTCTTAACGGCGACGTCGGTTGCAACACAACCAACTCTTTATAATCGATGCCAAAGTCTGTGTGAAACTTATCCAGGGTGAATAAGTAGGTATCAATCACCTTAGCCTCATCTGTGGCAAGTTCCGCAGGTCTTAAAAAGGAACTGTCCGCACCGTGGGCCAAAGCAATATCATAGATTTCTTGCGAATCCGTCGACACAATCACTTTCGTAATATGGCGCGAACCTTTTGCCGCAAGAATAGAGTGTGCAATAAGCGGCAGCCCGTTTAAAGAACGAACGTTCTTACCGGGCAGCCCCTTGGATCCCCCCCTGGCTGGGATGATTGCCAACATAGACTAAACCAAATCCCCAAGGGTCAGGATGTCGTCAAATTTCAAATCTTTTTTCAAAGTTCTGCCAATCACAAAATCAGTCATTCCTGGAGCAATCCCCGTGCCTGGACGCTTGTAGTCCAAGTGCTCAGCTTTCAGAACTGTGCCTTTAGGAAGATCGCCTGTAACGACAATGCTTCGTCTGAACTCGACTTTTTTCTCTTCAGATTCTGGAGCGCTGATACGGTAAGAACCCATCGCAGTGACAACGCGTTTCGAGTTTTCAACAAGATCTTTCATTTCATCTGGAGTCGCCGACACCTTGTGGTCCCAGCCTTCCATGTTTTTATCCATCGTGAAATGTTTTTCGATCAAGCAGGCACCGATTGCCACCGCGGCCGTCGGAATCGCCGTCCCCAACGTATGATC
>CAMLMF010000246.1 GCA_946480995.1 uncultured Bdellovibrio sp.
TAAATGTCTCTTAAGAGAAAAACTCCTCCTTTTATGAAAAGCCTTCACAAGGTTGATATCCGGAAGATTTTAGAGATTCTGCCTGAGCTAAAAAAACACTCTAATTCATCTGACTATATGAAAATGATCACCTCGAAACACCGAGTCTCAAAAAATTTCCCTTTTGAAAGCGGTGGCTATCAATACATACCCCTGACGACCTTTTCATCATCCCCGACGGCCGACGACTTAAGCGAAACTGAAAGCGCCACAAGGTCTCAGTTTTTGAAATTGGCCACGGAATCCGGATCAGAACATAGTTCTGCTTTAACCGAGGGTGGATACGGCAGATTCTGCGATTACATTTCTGAAGACATAAGGTTACTTTTTTTAAATAGTGTCAGTACCAATCTTGGGCGCGTACGTGTTGCGATTCTTGGCCCACACTCAAGGATTGAAGAACACGTAGACCTCCCCCTAGAACAAGGGTTGAGAATTCATTTACCAGTTATAACAAACGACGAATGTCATTTTAGCGTTAAAAAAAATGGCGTATATACGAAAATGCACCTCCCTGCTGACGGGCACCTTTACTTCGTAAATACAGCCTTTCCACACTCAGTTGAAAATTGTGGACCAACAGAACGCGTGCATGTTATTTTCAATTGTTTTGATTTAGACCTTCTTCAACACTTTCAAGAAGTATAAATTCCATGAGTACCTTGTTAGAACATAAATTCATTAATAGTGCCTATCTAAGCGAACTGTGGGCAGCCCAGGATTTAGAAGAAAAAAGAAACTATTTCCATCAAGCTTCATTAAACATCGATAAGCAAATTGAGGACGAGTATCGCCATGCTCTTATGCTAAAAAAGGGTATGACGTATCTAGGCTATGAACCTATTGAAGACGTGAAGTTTGCCATGCAAAACGTCATCTTTAAAAGTGTCTGCAATATCGACTTAAAGAATTCTTATTCAAGCCCTGAACTCTTCTTAATTACTCATGAGGTTATGGAAAGAAGAGCGCTATGGAACTATCGCACCTATCGCCTTGGCGGAACTATTGATTACTATAAGGATATTCTAAATAAAATCATCGAAGACGAAAAGGGCCACGTCAGAAATTTGGTCGTTACTCATCCACAAGGACTGTTGATTCAAAAAGCAGATCGCTGGGCCCATAGGCAACATTTAGCTAAGCACTACAATAAGATGAACTTGCTTGAGTCGTCTGATTTTTGGAACGACTACTTTAGCGACAGTCTAATTAGGCCAGAGACCACGGGTCTTAACGAGCTGAACCTTTAAATCCCAAAACATCTAATTTGCTTTTGGATAGAATTTGTCCAAAGCCAATCGCATAGGATCAGCTTTTTGTACTACCTGAGAAATCTCTGAGGTTAGAACTTCTCGACGCCGATCGTTTCCCGACCGCAAATCATTGAAAAGCAGGAAGAAAAGTTCTGCCTTTTTAGACAGCTTTGCAACACCTTCAAAATTGATCAAATTTTCGTTGATCAAGTTTTGTGTTTTCTCCGGCCACTGCAAACCCTCTTTATATAAAAGTTGGCAGGTTAATAATTGTTTCAGAATTAAATAATATTTTCCTTCGGGAATATCACCAAGAACTTTGCTGCACGTCGCGAACGCACTTTCTCTTTGTCCCAAAACTATTTCGAAAGCGAGGTCTGATTTATTTTTGTAGGGCTGAGCTCGTGCGGAAAGTTCGGCGGGATGCTTCGCAAATAGCGGCTGTATCTTGTCGGTCAAATTGCCCTCAACGTAGCAGCGTAAAAGTAAATCTTTAAAGAGGTAGAAAATTTTTGCGTTTGTAGGATTCTTACCTTCTATAATAGGGCTTGTTAAATCTGCACAGCTTTGAAATTTATTTTCTTTAAAGCTTTTTACGGCAAGTACGTACTGAACCCTTGTGTCAGTAAGGTTTTGGATGTCGGCGCGTTGCAGGAAGCTAGTCAGGCCTTCTAAAGACATGCGATCCATATTAACACTCAAGGCCTTCATTATTGCCTCAAGATTATATGTGGGCTCAGTCCGGCCATCACTCACCCAAGCTTGAACCACTTTTATCGCCTCTTCACTTTTGCCCATTGCCATCAGAGTATCAATATAGTGATTCCAAATCTTTGCAGCCGCGTTCGTATTTCCCATGATTGGATATAACTTGCTATATGTAGACCAATGCGCAACTGATGCGTTGGCGTTTTTACGAAGGCTTAAGTGATCCTTAACAATTCCGATAAATTTATCAGAATTTTCTTCGCTGTGAACCGCGCTTCGCTCTTTAGCTACCCTATTTAAGCTTCCGATGAGTGCGTCAACTTTCTTTTTTTGTTCGACGTTTCCGCTCATCTCGGCAAGCTCACTATAGACAGCCAAGAGTTGGTAAAGAACAGGAGCGTGGCCACGCTGAGCACCCTCTTGCTGAAAATACTTTAGCTCGTTTTCAATGCGAGCTTCTAAAGCTGAGACATTGATGGGCTTGTTTTCAATCGTATTTTGATAAACCTGCTTTAAATAGCTGTCGGAAGACAATGGCTTAGGCACGCTTTCAGTGCTCTTTTGTGGAGCCATTTTACCCGCTGAACGTTGAGCCCTAGGCTTTAGGAAAATCAAAGAACCCGCAAGACCAACAACCAAAAGAATGTAAACAAACCAACTTTTCATAATCAAATTAAATCATAAATTCTGAATCAACGCTAAAAGTTTTAGTTCAAACTGTTGCGACAATATACAGGTGGTTTACCAGGGCTTGGCAGAAGTAGACTCCAAAAAAGAGAAAAGCTGCATCCAGGGTGCTTGGTGACAGCGCTTCTATTATTGTGGCTGCGACGGGCACAATAAGTAATTGCAAATAAAAGTCTACTCCGGATGTGGGATACAGGTAGTAGATCAACAAGAAGGTCGTCAGAAAAACGCAGGAGCTGCCGGCGAGCGTTCGATAGTTGCCTCGGGTTGGGAAGATGGAGAAGGTCTTATACCTTGGGCTTTTTACTAAACGTCCGATTGGTTCTGCCAGACCGTCACCTATTGCTAAAGAAAGATACGCAATATCATAAAATACTATTTCACTCATATAGCCTGGGTAAAAGTATCTTCCCGCATACAAGATTCCTAGGTGCATCACCTTTTGCACTGTTAACAGTGCTAATGTGTACGGCTGATCCTCTGGACGATCCAACGATGCAAATGCTTTGCCTAAAAGTAACGAGCGACTGCGCAAAGGCTTTGAGTACAAAATAAGTTTAAGCAATGCCATTGCGACAAGAGAAGGTCCGTAGTTATCAAGGTATTCACTAGGAACCATCTTTAGAACTACGAAGGGTAACAGGTAAAAGGATATATGAATTATCTTGCGAGTTATAAAAACTCGCAAGTATCCCTTCTGTACAAAGTGTCCCAGAAGGCTCGCTAGAAGAATATTGGCAACAAATCCACCAACAGCAAACGCATTCACGTCACTACTATCTCCAAGCTTTTAAATCTAATTCCTTTTTTAGGAAGCCGTTATTTTTGAGTATATCTGCATACTCGGAAAAGTGTGCTTGACTCACAAAAGTGTTTTCCTGGCCCATTTTGTTGATTACAGGCGCGCCGACTTTTAACAATGAGGATGCTTTCTCGATCTCAGCGTTAGAATAATTTTTACTCACGTTAGGAAACAGATAGATCAAATTTTCAGGCTTCTTAGACAACTCTGCACTAGCCTTTTCAAAACCTTCCATAAATTTAGCCACTGCAGTCTTATTATTAAAAAAATCCGTCTTCCTTAATAGCAAGATAGAATGCGGCACCGGATTCTTATAAAACTTTGCAAAAATATTCTCTGCTAAAACTGAGACTCTTCCAGAACTAATCAACAATGGAACTGTCGGATTGTAGCTAAGAACCGCGTCAACATGGTTTGTATCCAAAGCTTTATTAACATCGCCGAGAGCCACTTTTTCGTAAATGACATCGCCAGCTGTTAATCCACTTTGAGCCAACAACATTTCAAACGGAATTAAGCTGCCAATCTGATTGACCCTTACTACGCGGCCTTTCAAATCAGCAACGGTCTTAATGCCAGCGTTTTTACGTACCACGATATGCGTATCGTAGTCCTTCCCGTAAAGATATACTGCCGCGGGTACAAACTGGTTTAAATCAACATTCGACGCCGCCACAGCTTCAAATGTTGTGCTGTAAACATCGCAATCATCCTTAGAGGAATTGTTGAGCATTGAAATCTCGCTGATCATGGTATTGCGATACTGAGGCTTCTGATCAGAATTCAAGTTAGACTGAATCAAAATCTTTTTGGCATTCGCTGGGGTAACCTTGGCATTCTTAATCCACTTTAAACTTATGCCGTTTTCCTGAAAGATTTTTTTCTCATCACCGAGGTTCAGCGCCGCAGTCATAAGTTCTTCGCGATATTCTTGATAACAAACTTTAACCTCTTGGGCCTTTTGGGCAAACCCAAAGGAAGGTAGCAGTGCAATCAGAGATGCAAAGATCACTTTTACAGACATAAATCCTCCGTTTTTAGTTACTCAATAAACATTATTGAACGCGCTAGCCACGTTACAAGATAAAATAATGTTTAAGGTATCTTCTAGACCTAAGTTTTCGTTAAAAACAAATTTAATTGGCGCCAAAAGTTAGGACAAAATATAATTGGCTATGCACACAACCCTCATTTTCATTTTCGCCTTAATGCTGCCGCTGCATGCTCTCAGCCAAAGCATAACCCACTCCCTGCCGTCTCCGTGGGATA
>CAMLMF010000247.1 GCA_946480995.1 uncultured Bdellovibrio sp.
TTTAAACTCTTCGGCAGATTCGGCTGATTCCACAGAAAACTTTCCATCCTCCCATTGGACGATGAATTTGTTTTCGATGGCTTTCCCTGTGCACGCGCTTGAATCCAAGGCACCGTTTTCAGGAAATACCGTGTTTGAAGTTTTATTGTTGCTACAAGCTGAAAATACTAAGGTGCAAGCAACCGCGAAGAGAATCCTTTGAACATCCATGTTCACTCCCTGTGCGGGCCTAATAAGTCCCATCAATAGGACTCAAAAGTCAGACCCACCCGGTTAACTCTTCGGTAATTATATGTCTTATTTTGAGGCTAGAATTGGAATCAGGACGCAGAATTGCGTATTTAATATAATCTCGACCTAGACCTAGGTGTTGGTAAAGCGGTTTAAAGCGCGCAGATTTCTATTGCCATTGCTGAAGGGCTGATTTTTGATGAATAAAGTCTAAGGGACCAACCAAGTTATTAGTGAGAACGTGAAAAAAAAATCGGCAGCAAACCACAATTATACGACCAAAGAGTTTCAACAAGCTTCCATAGTGCTGCCAGTAATGGACGAGGTCCAGTCCTTGCTAACGACTGTGCAGATTCTGGAAGAAGAAAATCAAGCAGATCTTTGTGAGGTCTTATTGGTCGTGTGTAGAAAAACTTCGAGAGAAAGCCGAGAACTTTGCGAAAGCCTTCATAAGAAAAACCCCTCGTTCCTAAAATTAATAGAACAACAGCGGCCATTTCTTGGTGGAGCGATCAGAGACGCATTTGATGTCGCTATCGGATCACACGTTGTCATTATGGCGAGTGATCTAGAAACGGATCCTAAAACTGTTAAGGAACTTATTGCGTTCAGCAAAAAGGACCCGCAAGCCATTATCACGGCCTCACGCTGGATGAATAATAGTTTCTATGGTTATGGTAAGATGAAGTATATTGCAAACTATGCCTTCCAAAAAATATTCTCTGTACTTTACGGGGCAAGACTTTCCGATATGACCTTTGGATTTAGAATCTTTCCTTCATCTTTAATGAAAAGCATCCAATGGACTGAAACTCGCCATGCATTTTTATTTGAAACCATGATTAAGCCACTAAGATTGGGAATTCGAGTTATTGAAGTTCCCTCGACATGGACAGCTCGTCCGGAGGGCGTCACACACGCAAGCTTGTTCGAAACTGCTTACTATGTCAGAGTGGGCATCAGGGTTTTGTTTCAATCCAGAAGGAGCCTTCTGCGTGAATAAATTTATTGTGACGACGACGATTAATCCTGTCACGGAAGCAATTTTGAAATTCCAAGCGCTTCCTGACTGGAAATTGGTTGTTGTGGGAGACCTGAAAACTCCAAAAGATTATCACCTAGACAACGGCGTATTTCTTTCTCCTCGGCAGCAAGAAGATATGGACAAGGAACTTTCTGATCTTGTGGGTTGGAACTGTATTCAGCGCCGAAATTTCGGTTTGCTTTACGCTTATAAAATGGGTGCCGATGTTGTTGCTGTTGTCGATGATGACAATGTCCCTATGGAACAATGGGGAAAAAACCTTTTGGTTGGAACAGAAGCTGAAGTTAATTTCTATGAATCTCAAGAGTCCGCTTTTGATCCAGTGGGTGCCACAAATCACGGAAACTTGTGGCACCGTGGCTTTCCCTTACAGTTTTTATCTTCGAGAAAATATTCGAATCCCACAAAGAAAAAAGTTCGCGTTGATGTGCAAGCAGACTTTTGGAATCTGGATCCAGACATAGATGCTGTTTGCAGGATGGAGCACTCTCCCGATTGTGAATTTCAAGATAAATATTTTCCGATGAGTTCAAACGTGATGTCGCCCTTTAACTCGCAGAACACTTTTTTAGCCAGATCTGTTTTAAAGAACTATTTTCTTTTTCCTCACGTAGGAAGAATGGATGATATTTGGGCTGCATTTTTCACGCAGTCAAAGGGTGCAAAAGTCGTATACAATAAAGCCAGCGTAAAGCAACATCGCAATAGGCATGATTTTACTGAAGACATGAAGGCAGAATATTTGGGATATGAAAACAATCACAAAATCACCAAGGACATTAATTTTCTTTGGTCCGCTCTTCCTGAAAAATCCGCGCAGGCGTTCGCCCGTTATCAAACACACTTCAAAGATTGATTATGAGTAAAAAGATCTTGATCACCGGCGGAGCAGGCTTCGTTGGTCGACATTTTTGTAAGTACTTTCTAAATCGCGGGGACCACGTAATCTGCGTCGATAACTTAATACCCGAAGGGGGAGGTCGACATCCTAACTTAGGATGGTTCGGCCTGAATCCATTAGACTTTAAAAACTTTCATTTTTATCAGCAAGATTGCCGAACATTTTTTAAAGACAACAAGGACACCGACTTCGATTATGTTTTTCATTTGGCCGCTCGTATTGGCGGAAGAATGAAGATCGAAGACAGTCCGCTATTTGTTGCTGATGATTTATCTATCGACTCAGAGTACTGGCAGTGGGCACTTTTAACTAAGCCAAAGAAAACAGTCTGCTTTAGCTCCAGTGCGGTTTACCCAATAAAGTACCAGCAGCGTATTGACTATCGTCTTCTTAGTGAAGATATGGTGAACTTTAAATCCGATATTGGTTTGCCCGACAATACCTATGGTTGGGCGAAGCTTACAAATGAATATTTGGCAAAGCTCGCCTATGAAAAGCATGGTTTAAAATCCGTGATATATCGCCCATTTTCTGGCTATGGCGAAGATCAAGATGACAACTATCCATTTCCGGCCATATGCAAAAGAGTGCTCACTCAAGCTCACAGCAAAAAGATCGAAATTTGGGGTGATGGAGAGCAGCTTAGGGACTTCATCTACATTTGCGATTGTGTCGAGGGTGTGGCTTTGACGATGGACAAGATCGACAATGCAGAGGCCCTAAATCTTTGTACGGGAATCTACACCAGCTTTATTGATTTCGCCAAAATGGCCGCCAAGCTGTCAGGCTACGATATCGAACAGATCGTCACGCTTTCCAATAAGCCGATGGGAGTTTTTGCTCGCGGAGGCGATGTCAGTAAACTTGCTTCGTTTGGTTATTCTGCGAAGACTTCCTTTGAAGAAGGCGTGCGCCGAGGTCTCAAGTTCTTTTCAGAAGGCATGACTAAAAGTTAAAATGTGGCCACTTCATTGACTGATTTCAACACATAGTCAGGTCTTGCTTGCACACCATTAAAAACGGCCCACAAAATTAAGTCGTTCGAAAAAATTACGGTGTGAGGCAGCCTTTTTGAATCAAACAGAAATAGTGAAACCTCTTTCTCTATTGGAAAATCCAAGCGGTCTTCTGTGTCGAGGAGGTGGTCGTGTGTTCTGTCGCCCTCTTGATCTTTCTTATAGGGAAAGAAAACCATTCTTGCCGGGGGAAGGGAGTCCCTTTTTGCAAGACGCAGAGCCACTGATAAGTTTAATTCATTTCCGATATCAAATTCTGACGCATTTTTGTGGGTGTGAACTGGAATTCGTTCCCGATCTTCGAATCCAAACTTACTGGTTAGCGTATACCCAGGGGTATGAGCGGATTTAAAAATATGCTGGCCAATTTTTTCGATAAAAGAATGCAGCTGCTCTAAAGGTTCTAAGAATTCATCACGAAGATTAGCGCGGGTTTTATCGCTGTAACGATCGGCATTTGAAAAAACATAGCTGTTAGAGTTGGGTAAGGAAAAAACTCGATCAAAGAGCGTGGGCGAAAGCTTATTGAATAAATACCCCTGCTGTTGCAACTCTTGGGCAAAGAGGCGACTTTCAAATAGAGTCTGATGGGATCTGATAGCCGTCGTTAATTTAGCGCAGAGGTCTTCTATTTCGGGGGTGGAGGAAAAGGAGGTGTGCTCGAGGGAAGGAGTCGTACTCATGCTAAGAAATATAAATATCCAAAGATATCCCCAAGCTCTTACGAAGCTTTCCGATCTGATTGTCTTTGGATTTTAGTTGAGAATAAAAACTTTCAAAAGTTGCGGAGTCCGCAAAGGTGTATGTTGTAACATATCTGCCTTTGGATTTTTGCTTGGTGTGCTTAAACGCGTATCGATCGCGCCAAGCTAGTACGGTGCTGACTCTGGGATCTGTAAGGTCTTCTGAACGTCTTAAAAAGGCCTGAATGGCGTCTTCTTTGCCGTGGTAATTAAAAGAAATTACGGTCGCTTCATGTACTGGTTTTATTTGATGAATCTTTGTTTCGACCAAATGCTTTTCTAGGAAGTTTGAAGTGGTTAGATATGCTGTCACGGAGCTAATCGCGGAAAGCAAAAATAGTCGTCGATTCATATCTAAATTATGCAACTGCCCCACAAGCAATGCAAACAAAAACGTGGACAAGGAACTCCATCCGACTAGAATAGGCATCTCATATTGAGACACATGGCAGGTGAAGAGTGCGGCCACATTCTAAAGACAAAGAACAATGTGCTGTCGACTTTTCCAACTCAAGTCCGCTGACTATTCTTGATCAACTTGAACAATCACATCATCTGGCAGAGATCTTTCAGGGCTTGAGTTACACAGGACCAAACTTTTTCAAAATCAAGCTTCCTTTGCCAATTGAAATTTTGCAGCAAGCATATTTAAACTCGCTAAAAGATGTGGCTTTGGCGCCATGGCGTACACAAAGTGGGCCTGTGGAAATATATCTGGGTTATTCTTTAAACTACAATCCGCAGCTGCAAGATGATGTACCTAGTATTTACTCTTCATTAGGCACAGATAAGGTTGACCAGTTTTTTAGTGT